>CAYSTF010000008.1:0-12641 GCA_964434125.1 uncultured Gammaproteobacteria bacterium | reverse complement strand
CCTCCTACTCAAACTCCTACTAAAACTCCTACCAAAACACCTACTCAAATACCAACTGGAACTACAATTAATCCAATTAGTCTAATTCTTAATCCTACTGATATTAATCTCTACTTGGGAGATTCATTACAGATAACTGCTAAAGTCAAACCAGACAATGCTTCTAACAAAACAGTTACTTGGTCATCAAACAATGCTAATATCGTTTCTGTTTCTATCTCTGGTAAAGTAACTACTAAAACAACTGGAACAACTAGCATTATTGCTAAAACCAGTAACAATATTACTGCTACTACCAAGATTACTGTCTTACCTAACCCAGTTACACCAACACCTACTAAAACACCAACACCAACCAAAACACCAACACCAACGAGAAAACCTACCGCTACACCGACTAAAACCCCGACACCAACACCGACTTATTCACCAACCACAAACATACCAGGTAGAATCACTCATGAATCTTATGGAGGCATGCAATACATATTGTATATGCCTGGGAATTATAATTCATCGACAAATTGGCCACTATTGGTTTATTTACATGGTTGGGAAACAATACCAGATATAAACAATATGTATAAAAAAGGACACATACCCAGAATACTAAAAGATGGAAATAACTTTAATGCAATAATTATCGCTCCTTTTGTTGGTGGTAATGGTTGTTACAACAACAGTTGGGGAGATTCTAAATGTAGTAAAAAAGCTAAAGTAGTAATCGACCATGTAATCAGTTTATATAAAATAAACAATTCCAAAATATCTTTAACCTGTCATAGTGACGGCTGTTGGGGCGGTACAGCTCTTGTGTCTGGAAATCCAGATTTTTTTTCTTCATTTGTCGCCGTCGCCAGTAGTGCCCCGTCATCAAATTCAGCTTCTGGTTTTACAAAAACAAAAATTAAATACTGGTACGGTAAAAGCGACACATCAAAAGTAAGAAGTGCCTTTATTGATAATATTAATAATTCTGGTGGTCAAGCCACATTAACATCCATTCCTGGGGGTCACAATATTATGAAAGAAGTCTATCTTGATTATAAAATGATTGAGTGGATGTTGACTCAATCAAGATAATCAAAAAATTTACCCAAATAAAACCCAAAACTGTGTTAAAATATTGGTTATGTCTTTTGTATTAAAATCCGACTATCAACCAGCAGGTGACCAACCTAACGCTATTGCTCAGCTATCAAAGAATATTAAGCTCGGAATTCGTCAACAAACTCTTCTCGGTGTTACTGGATCGGGTAAAACATTTACCGTTGCTAATGTAATTCATAACACTCAACTTCCAACACTAGTAATCTCTCACAATAAAACTCTAGCAGGTCAACTTTATCAAGAATTTAAAGAGTTATTTCCACAAAACAAAGTTTCCTATTTTGTTTCTTATTACGATTATTACCAACCAGAGGCATATATTCCAGCATCAGACACTTATATAGCCAAAGAGACCCAAATTAACGATAGAATCGATCGTCTCAGATTGGAGGCTTCTTCAAATTTATTATCTGGTAATGATAATATTGTCGTTGCCTCTGTCAGTTGTATCTATAATATTGGTGATCCTTCTGAATTTGAGAATATGACCTTTTCTTTAGAAATAGGGAACAAATATCCCCGTCGTCAACTGCTAGAAAAACTTATATCTCTTTTTTATCTTCGCTCAGAATTAGAATTTAGACGTGCTACTTTCAGAATTCGAGGAGAAAATATGGATATTTGGCCATCATACACCGATTCTTATCTTTCTCTCGAGTTCGAAAACGAAATTTTGATAAAAATTACTCAAAGACATCCATTTACCGGAAAAGAGACAACTATTACTCAATATAAATTGTTCCCCGCCAAGCAATATGTAAGCGGACAACAAAACCTAAACGATATTTTTAAAAAAATAAAAAATGATTGTGCCAAGCAAATCGAAATGTTCAAATCGCAAAACAAAATATTAGAAGCGCATCGGATTGAACAGCGAGTCGACTATGATTTAGAAATGCTTCAAGAAACCGGGTATATAAATGGTATTGAAAATTATTCTATTTACTTTGACAAGAACCGAAAACCAGGCGATCCGCCATATACGCTTGTTGATTACTTTAGGCATATTTGGGGAAACAAATTTTTAACAGTTATTGACGAATCTCATGCTACCGTACCTCAGATTGGAGGTATGTACTCTGGGGATGTTGCTCGTAAAAAAAATTTAATTGATTTTGGTTTTCGTTTGCCATCTGCACTTGATAATAGGCCCTTAAAATTTACTGAATTTGAGCAAAGAATGTCAAATGTGATTTATGTTTCAGCAACTCCTTCAACATATGAATTAGAAAAATCTAAAAAATATATTATCCAACAAATAATCCGGCCTACTGGTCTTGTTGATCCTCAAATTACCATTCGTTCAACCTCTAAACAAATCACTGATTTAATCGAAGAAATAAAATCTCGCGTTAATAAAAAAGAAAGAACCTTAGTAGTTACTTTAACAAAAAAAATGGCTGAAGAACTAGCCCAGTATTTATCAGACCCCGAAAAAACCGGTCAAACAATTAAAGTCGCCTATTTACATTCTGACATTGATACTCTTAAGCGTTCAGATATTTTAGATAGTCTTCGATCTGGTTCTTATGATGTCTTAGTTGGTATAAATTTGTTACGTGAAGGTTTAGATTTACCAGAAGTTAGCCTTGTAGCTATTCTTGATGCTGATCAGCAAGGATTTTTAAGATCTAAATCATCTTTAATTCAAATTATGGGTCGAGCCTCACGTCATGAGTCTGGAAAAGTTATTTTATATGCAGACACTATCTCCTTAGCCATGAAAGGGGCTATGGAAGAAGTTAATCGTCGTCGTAAAATTCAGCTTAATTATAACCAAGATAATAATATTAAGCCACAATCAGTGATAAAATCAATTCGGCCTCAAATAGTCGAAGAACTCCAAAAAGAAGAAAAAACAAATTGGTCAAAAATCGACACCTCATCACTAACACCAAACGTTCGTAAAAAACAAATAAAAGAACTAAAAAAACAGATGAGAAATTATGCTTTCAATCTTGATTTTGAAAAAGCTATCAAAATTCGCGACCAAATTAGAGAAATTGAAAAATACTAATTATCTACTTAACTAAAAACCATGTTAGACAAAATAATCGTCAAAGGGGCACGTGAGAACAATTTAAAAAATGTTTCATTTGAGTTTCCTAAAAACAAACTAGTCGTTTTCACCGGAGTTTCTGGATCCGGCAAATCTAGTATGGCATTTGATACTTTATTCGCTGAGGGGCAACGCCGTTATGTTGAAAGTTTGTCATCATATGCTCGTCAGTTCCTAGGAAACATGAAACGTCCTGAAGTTGATCTTATTGACGGGCTCTCACCATCAATCGCCATCAATCAAAAAGCTATTTCACATAATCCTCGTTCAACAGTCGGAACTGTTACTGAAATTTACGACTATCTTCGTCTTTTATTTGCGCGTATTGGTCATCCACACTGTCCAAATTGTAATCGTGAGGTTTCTCCACAAACTGATCGTCAGATTGTGGCTCAAATTATCGAAGTTGCCAAAAACCTTATTTATGGAACAAGTTATTATCGTTTTTTAATATTATCTCCATTGGTACGTGATAAAAAAGGCGACTTTAAGGGTTTAACCGAAAACTTGAAAAAACAGGGTTTTAAATGGATTCGGGTAGATAACCACATGGTTGATCTTTACACCGATTTTGGAATTGTGAAAACAAACAAGCACAATATTGATGTTGTAATCGATCGTGTATCAATAAACAAAGAAAATCTAAAAGACCAGAAGGCTATTTCTGATCGTTTAGTTGAAGATATTGAGCAATCAATGAAGTTATCAAATGGATTAGTAATTGTGTCTGAGGTAACACCAGTAGCGTTTGAAGACCTGACAACTATTAAAGAATTCAAAGACACCCTGTATTCCGAAAATTTTGCTTGTCCAAATTGTAATATATCTTTACCCGAAATAGAACCTAGGTTGTTTTCTTTCAATTCTCCTCAGGGTGCTTGTCCTGAATGTAAAGGATTAGGCTCAAAATACCAAATAGATCGTACAAAATTTCCAGAATGGAGGGCTAAAATGATGGAAAGTCGATACGTAACATCAGGGTCTGATATTGTGCGAGATGAATTAGAAAAATTTATGATAAAAACCGATTGTCTTTCTTGTCATGGTTCTCGATTAAATCAAGATGCTCTTTCTGTCCATATCATGGGGCAAAATATTTACCAAATAACTCAGTTGCCAATAGAGAAATTAAACATCTGGTTAAATAATCTTTTCGTAGAATTGGAAAGTGACAAAGAAAAAGAAATATTTGACCCAATCAGCAAAGAATTGTCTTCCAGAATGGAATTTTTATTAGCCGTCGGATTAGATTATCTTAGTCTTGATCGTGAAGCGGGGACACTATCTAGTGGTGAGTCCCAACGTATTCGCTTGGCCAGTCAAATCGGTACCGGCTTAACCGGAGTATTATATATTCTCGACGAACCAACTATTGGGCTACATTCACGAGACAATGACCGCCTTATTGCCACTTTAAAAAAATTAAAAGATTTAGGCAATTCTGTGGTAGTTGTAGAACACGACGAAGATGTTATCAAGAATGCTGATCATATTGTTGATTTTGGTCTGTATGCTGGTAATAAAGGTGGGGAGATTGTTGCTCAAGGTTCATTAGCAGATATAAAGCAAAGCAACAATTCAATAACTGGTAAATATTTATCTGGGAAATTAATAATTGACGACAACAAATCATTACCTTTATCCCAAAATAATAATGTTAAATCTAAAATATCTATCAAGGGTTGTAATCAATGGAATTTAAAAAATGTTGACATAGACTTTCCATTGAATAAGTTGATTTGTGTTACTGGAGTGTCGGGTTCTGGAAAATCAACTTTAGTTCATGATACCCTCTATGGTGGAGTTCGAAAGGCCATACTTGGTAGTTATTATGGAACCATCGGTAAGTTTAAAGAAATAACCGGTACTGAAAATATTTCAGATGTTTTATTAGTAGACCAGTCACCAGTAGGCAAAACTCCAAGGAGCAATCCAGTTACCTATACTAAGGTTTTTGATGATATTAGAAATTTAATGGCACAGACAATCGAAGCTCAAATAAGAGGATTTACTCCTAGCCGTTTTTCTTTTAATGTTAAACAAGGTCGATGTCCTGTTTGTGAAGGTCAAGGTCAAATAAAAATTGAGATGCAATTTTTACCAGATTTGTATGTTACTTGTGATGAGTGTCATGGAAGTCGCTACAAAGAAGATACACTTGAAGTTGAATATAAAGGTAAAAACATTGCTCAAATTTTAAGTATGACTATAGATGAATCAGTTGATTTTTTTAAAAATAATCCAAAGCTAAAACGTCGTTTGTCGACCATTCAGGAAGTTGGTCTTGGCTATCTCCAACTTGGTCAACCGTCAAATACTATTTCAGGTGGTGAATCTCAGCGCCTAAAAATTAGTCGCGAATTAGTTAAAACTAAAGATTCAAAAATGTTATATATTTTAGACGAACCCACAACAGGTTTACACTTTTATGATGTTGATAGACTAATAAAAGTTTTAAGAAAACTAGTTGATAGTGGAAATACAGTTGTCGTTATCGAGCACAATTTGGATATGATTAAGAATTCTGATTGGATTATTGATATGGGCCCTGAAGGTGGCGACAAAGGGGGAGAGCTGGTGGTTGCTGGAACTGTTCAAGATGTTATGAATTGTTCTCGTTCTTATACCGGCCAATATCTAAAGAAAAATATGGCTGAAAAAAACAAACTGGTAAGCTAATCACATTTCTCTCTAATTTCTAAAATTGTTCTCCAGTTAGTCTCAAATTTTTTAATTAAGCAATAATCCTTAAATTGATTTAACCATCCGACATACAAATCCTTTGTTTCATAAATTAAAGCAATTTTACCGCTATCTTCTTTTGTTTTTTCATAAAACTCTTCTTGTAATCGAATGTATTTGGGTATCTCAGTTAAACTATACGATACATGGTTTGGCATATATCCATATTTTTTAATTCCATACCACCAATATAAATATTGGTGGGGAAAATCGTAAATTTCAGCTACATAGTTATAAGCGCTAAATCCTTCATTATTAGTTTGACTATAAATCCAATTGATATTATTAATTAAATTTGCTAAATTTTTCGGGTCATCGCTTTGTTTTTTATTTACAAATTGCCATTGGTCAACAGATGTTAGCCATAAGTTTCTAATTAATAATAACCCAATTAGAACCACCCCTATTTTTTTAAATTTATTTATACTTACTAAACTAATTCCAAGGATAAAACAATACCAGACCCTCAAACTTTCTAAATACCACTGTTTTAATTCATGGCGGTAAATCGTTATATAAAAAAGGTATGCAAATATTAAAAATGAAATAAAATAAATTCCTTGCTTGCGATATTTTTTATTTAATCCTATAAATATTAATCCAACAATTAATAACCCCAAACCCCACCCGTAAGGTGCAATGAATTGGCCTTCAAAAAAAAATCTAATCGTTTTAAAATGAGAGGTTACTATTGTTGCAATTGGGATTTTCTCTCCCAAAATTGAATTTCCACCCGAAAAAACTCCTAATAATAATTTAGTCATTTGAAACTTATTTTTAATTTCCAAAAGTATTTGAGGCAAAAACCAAGGTACCACTCCAATAAAAAACTCTTTCCAGTATTTTATTTTTTTATTAATAATTACTATCAAGACAGAAAACAATAGACACACAATCCCAAAAGCAGCTTCAAATTGGGTCAATAAAGCTGATGATAATCCTAACCAAAAAATAGATTTTTTATCCTTTTTTTCCAAAAAGTTCCACAGTGTGATAAAAAAGTAAACGCTCAAATATGTTGCCATATTTGCATTCCAGAAATATCTAGTTAAATTAAACATTTGTGGTGCCATTAGATAAAAGCCACTTATCAAAAAACCCAAAACCATATTTTTATTTTTAAAATACCAAAAAATAAATACTCCGGAAAATAAAAATAATAAAATATTCCAATAAACCAACATCTGAGGATTTCCTTTTCCCATCCAATAAGCTGGTAAGTTTAAGTAATAATAAAAAGGACCCAATCGGAGCCCATTAATTGAAGTTGTTGGTCCGAGTACTGCAAAATCTTTAAATTCACCTATGGCTCGAATATCTAGTAGATCCCTAGATTGATCATAAGTAAAAGCGGTGTTGTAATCTTTTGTTTGTAAAAAACGAATTATTCCAGACAATAAAACAGTAAAAATAAATATCCCTGTAACAATTTTTTCATATAATTTCATAACTTCATTATATAATACAAAGGTGATTGATTTAAAAACACTTCCCCAGAAACCTGGAGTATATATTTACAAAAACAAACAGAAGAAAATTATCTATATTGGCAAAGCTATCAATCTAAAAAAACGAGTCTCTCAATATTTTCAGACAGATCGAGCTTTAGGGTATAAAACATCACACTTAGTTTCAGAAATCGCCGATATTAGTTTTAAAACTGTTAATTCCGAAATAGAGGCTTTAGTGCTTGAATCAAGTCTAATAAAACAATATCGTCCTAAATATAATTCTCAATTAAAAGATGATAAAAGTTATATTTATATATCAATCACCAAAGATAAATTACCAATTGTAAAACCAGTATTCAAATCAACTTTAAACAAAGACGATATTTTCTATGGTCCTTTTCCTGATAGTGGTTCAGTAAAAAATCTATTAAAAACAATACGCCATATTTTCCCGTATTATTCGAAAAAACATGATACTAAAAAATGTTTATTTTGTCATATTGGACTTTGCCCAGGTCCTAATCCTAATATTAAAGACTATCGATCTACCATTTCAAGAATAAAAAAATTATTAGCTGGTAATTTTAAAAAATTGATTAAAGACTTAACTATCGAAATGAAATTAGCATCAAAATTAGAAAATTTTGAACTAGCTAAAACTCGACGAGATCAAATCTCTTCACTAAATTATGTTATTTCTGGTTGGAAAAATTTAAACCATCTTTATCAAGATATAGAATTTACTGAAGATAAATACCAAAAAGCGACTGATGAACTTAAATTAATTTTAAAACCATTTTTTCCCAATTTAGTAACAATAAATCGAATTGAAGCTTATGACATATCTAACTTGGGTTCAAAATATTTTGTTGGTTCGATGACGGTCTACAAATCAGGAAAAGTTGACCATTCTTTGTATCGTCAATTTAAAATTAATACCAAGGTTACCCAAGATGACCAATATATGATCAAAGAGGTGGTTTATCGTCGTCTAAAACACCATGAATGGCCCTATCCTGAGTTAATATTAGTTGACGGCGGTAAACCTCAAGTTTCCGCTGCGTTAGAAGCTTTAAATCTATCGACAATTGACAATCAACAATCGACAATCTGTATCCTTGGTTTAGCTAAAAAATTTGAAACAATTGTAATTAAAACTCAAAACGACTGGCAAGAAATAAATTTACCCAAAAACTCACCTTCTCTTCAATTACTACAACAACTTCGAAACGAAGCTCACCGTTTTGCCAATAGATACAGAAAAAAAATAATAAAAAATAAAATATTTAAAACTATTTAGAGCTATTCACAGCCTTTCCCCAGCCATTTTTGGAATATCTAGATATATATACTCCAGTAGAAGCTATATTATTGGGATTGGCAAAAAAATATTCTTTTATTCCCAAAGATGAGGGATGATCAATTCTGTCACTTTGATAATAAACACAGTTTCTTTTCATTTTTTTATCATCATTAACAAAAGACGATATAACTTGATACCACTTACATCCTCCAGGAACATCCCAGTCGTCAAATGGTTCTACTTCGTGAGCGATAGTGGGAGAAATTAACCTATTTATCTCGGTATCTCTTTTATCAAATAAAATTCTTGCGCCTTGTGGAAAAATTACTAAAGTTTTTAAAAAATCAATTTTGTCACCTAAAAATTTTGTTCTATCCATTAACATTTTTACAGTATCTTCCTTCAAATATGCTGGTCTTTTATTTATATCAACATTTTTTGTTTCTATATTATGTCGTCTTTGCCTCACCTTTGGAAGTTCGGTCAGATTATCTATGACACAAGTTTCCCCTGAAGATAGATTCCAGGTTACTTGACCTGGTACAAGAATTTCACGTTTTCTACTCATAAAATAAAACCTATAACAAAAACATTATAACAATATATTTATTAATTATCAAACTTTATTGCTTTACGAATATATTCCTTCGCGGCCGGTGTCTTAACCAAATCAAGCCAATTTTTGTTGATATTATTATTTTTACTTAATAATATTTCCACTAAATCACCAGTTTTTAGTTCATTTCCAATCTTGGCAATTTTATTATTAATTTTTACACCTTTGCACCTTTCACCTATACGAGTGTGGATTCTAAAAGCAAAATCAAGTGCAGTACTCCCTTTAGGTAACTGAATCGTGTCTCCGTTTGGAGTGAAAACATAAATAAAATTTGTCAATAACATTATTCGATAGTTGTTTATATTATTGTCACCCTTTTGCCAATTTAGTAAATCCTTTACCCATTCCATACCCATCCCGCTTTTTCCTGTCCCCATTTTGTATGCAATATGAGACGCTGGTCCAAATTCGTTAAATTCATGCATTTCTTTTGTTTTTATCTGAAGTTCAACCATTATTTTATTCTTCCAACCTATTGTTGTCTGAATTGACCGATAACCATTAATTTTGGGAGTAGATATATAATCTTTGAAATCTTCAGGGAAATATTGATACTTTGCATGTATCAATCCTAAAACTGTGTAACAATCAACTAAATTATCGGTTAATACTCTTATAGCGATTCTGTCTCTAACTTGGTATCCCGGTCCTTTATTTTTAATTTTTAAGTATGTACTATATAAACTTTTAATTCTGCCTTCAATAATTGCATTATTGATATTATTAATTTTCAACATACTTTCAAGTTCCTCTTTAACAAAGTTTAGTGCTTTGATCTCATCTCTCTCTTCTTCTTCGAAAAGTTTTTTAATTTTATTAGCTTCTATTGGGTATAAAATCTGAAAAGCAATATCTTCAATTCTTTTTTTAAAATAATGCAATCCTACATACTCAGCAAGAGGACCGTATATTTTCATAATATCTTTTGCGTAATTAACTTGTCTTTCTTTAGGTAGGTATTCTATAGTTAAGCAATTATGAAGCTTGTCTACTATCCTTATTATTAAGACCCTAACATCGTTTATAGAAGAGAAAAAAAACTTTCTAAAAACTTCAATATTAGTTTGGTTTATTTTAATCCCTTTTGTTTTTGATTTTATTTCAGTCAATCCAGATACTAATAAGGCCACCTCATCACCAAATTCTTTTGAAACATCATCGATTGTTATATTTGTATCTTCGATGCAATCGTGAAGTAAAGCTGCCAAAACGGCTTCTTGACCAATGTTGAGCTGAGCGACAACTTTTGCAATCCATGCCGGATGAGATTCGTATGGCAAACCAGAATATCTTAATTGTGCCCTATGGGCGTTTGCCATAAAATCATATCCCTTTTTGATTATGTTATTATCCAAATTAGGCGTTTTTTCAACTATATTTTCCAAATCATCCCAATAATTTTCACTAAAAGACAAATCTAAAGCCATAAATCTAAGTTCTCTGGGCAAAAACTAACAATCTTTTCCAGTTTGTTCCAATTGGCCAACATGTTTGTAAAATTAACACTTCTTTTTGAGGATCAGAATACGTTAGGTATTCTGATTCTTTTGCCGATATTACTTTTTTCATATAAACCTTATATTCAATATTATGACCTTGATAGTTTATCAAAATTTTGTCATTTTCACCCAGTTCACCTAACAAATAGAAAACTGAATTTTTTCTTACAGTCTGAATCGTTTGTTGTGTTGAATGTGCAAACAAATAAGTGGTTGATCCTTTCCCGTTACCAGGTAAGGCAGAATAACTTGAATGAGCAATTTTATTGTTTTCTAAAATTTTTAAATACTCAGCCTTATCAATTGGGGAGACGTCGGCAACTATTTCAGATTTAGCCCCGATTTTGGGTATTTCAATTTTAAATTCTTTACTATTTTTTACATCTATCGTATCTTCAATTACAATAGCTGTTGTAGGTGTCGGTAAAATAATTGGAGATGGGGAAGACTGAACTTGGGTAATTACTTCATTTTTAGGATTTTTAATTTGTTTGTAATTAAGCCAGCTTATAAACAGTGGTTGATATAGATAAACTAAAAATATTAATGAAAAAAATAAAGTTATTGTCCCAAAGTCAAATAATATTTTTTTTGCTCCATTAAGGTTATGGAAAATAACCCCAGATTTATTTTTAATTTTTACACTTCTTTTCTGGGGAGTAGCTCTAATAAAATCAAACATTATCTAATTAAAACAAATAATAAAAACATTTGACAAAAATGACACAATCCATTAACATACTAACTCATTGTATCTTAAATATTGTAAATAAATAAACAAGGAATAAACAAATGAGCAAAAAAAGATTGTTAACCAAAGAGGGGTATAACCAATTAACCCAACAATTAGTAGAACTAAAAAAGAAACAAGATCACTTGATTAGTCAAATTGAAGATGTCGCTCAACCTGACGAGTCGGGAGAGGATAGTTTGGTCACTCAACTTAAAGAAGAACTAGAACTTACTAATAACAAAATTGATGAAATTGAAGAAAGTTTAGAAGTTAGCGAAATTATTAGTGATAACGTAAGTAGTGATTCAGTCCAAGTAGGTTCTAAAGTTAAAATAAAAGTTTCCTCTTCTACAAAAGAATTTCATATCGTAAGTCATCTAGAATCAGATCCTGCATCAAGCAAAATTTCTGATCAATCTCCATTGGGTAAAGCATTGATAGGCAAAAAAATAAACGACGAAATTGAAGTCGATGCTCCTGTAGGAAAAATTGTTTACAAGGTCGTTTCTATCAGCTGATAATATAGTAAAATATATTCATGATAGATCCAAAACTAAACGAGCTTCAACGACAAAGATTAGAAAAATTATCAAACCTTAAGAAATTAAATCTTAATCCCTATCCACAGCCTGAATTGTCAAATAAGTCGCCTGTAAGTCATGCCCTTGGTTCACTTGGTAAGCAAGTAATAGTTGCCGGTAGAATAATGTCTTTGCGTGGACATGGGAAAATTCTTTTTGCTGATTTACACGATCAGACGGGAAAGATCCAACTTTTTTTTCAAGAAAAAATTCTACTCGACAAGATGGCCTTAACCAAACTTCTTGATTTAGGTGACATAATTTCAGCCAGTGGAGAAGTGATAAAGACTCAAGCTGGTGAAATTACAATTAATGTTTCTGAGTTTGAAATTTTAGCCAAAAATTTACGACCACTTCCAGAAAAATGGCATGGCCTAAAGGATATTGAAGAACGTTATCGTCAGCGTTATGTTGATTTGATTGTTAATCCTGAAGTTAGAGAAGTGTTTAAGACTAGAACAAAAATCCTAACTGAAATGCGTCGCTTTCTTGATGACCATGGATTTATGGAAGTTGAGACACCAATACTACAACCTATTTATGG
>CAYSTF010000007.1:0-14489 GCA_964434125.1 uncultured Gammaproteobacteria bacterium | reverse complement strand
CCTTCTAAAATATCAGACATGTAGACTTACTATAGTTGGTAAATAGCTGTTTTACCAGACTGAAAAACAATTTTGCCACCAATATCTTTAAATTTTTGTGGATTGAGTTCGGGGTATTTTTCATATTCCTTATCACCAACAAAAACATACTCGACTTGATATTGAGATAAAAGAGTTTGGGTTTCTTCTAGATCTTTTGAGAGATATATTTTTTCAACATCAGACTGGCGGGCTGCTGGGGCGTCATACCCACCTCGCCAAAGCCACTCATGAACCATCCACCCCTCAACGGTAGGTAGACCCGTGGCCGACGAAACCTGGTTGAAGGTAGTATAACTATCACCTACAGCTTCTAGCATCACCGGTTGGTCAGTAATGTTTTTATTTATCCATAAAATTGCTTTGTAGTTATCTGGGTACAGATCTTTTAGATAAGTTAAACCATCGAGCCCATGATACAACCTTAGGTCTCCATAGTAAGACTTAATTGCAAAATATGGATAAATCATGTGAATTACAAAAACTAAGCAAAAAAATATTTTATAAATATTTAAGAATATTTTTGATTTTAAAATCTCAGACAATCGAACTAATAAGTATCCAGCACAAAGAGAATACAAAATAAAAGATTGATAAACTAACTTAAACATAGTGTTGGCACGACGATGCTCATAAATATAGATATCTTTTATGTAAACAAGCTCTGGAATAATAACTAACAAGGTGGCAACAATTATTATAGAAAAAATAAATATGTCGGAAGTTTTAATGTCTAACCCGCCTACTCGACTAGCTAGTTTCCAATTTTTAATAATATTTTTAATTATTAAAACCAAAAACGGTAAACAAATTATCCAAAAACCACCATATAAGACAAACAGTTGATAAAAGGGTGTGTGGCCATCAGAAATTTTTATCCCTTCCATCATAGGAATGAACTTTAGAGAAAATGGGAGGGTAAATAAATACCAGAATAAGATAATTACTAGTCCCCTTAGAATCGTTGGTAAAAGACTACTAAAACCATGTTTGTATAAGTTTATAAAAATTGTAAATGTAGCTAATAAAAGTCCATAAATAGCGAAATCCCAGGCATTAGTCATATAACACAAAGACAAAACAAAACCAGAAAAAACCACAAAAATCCAATTAGATTTTTCTTTGAACTCAAGATAAGAAGCTAAAAGAAATGCCATAAAAAATATAACAATAATAATGTCGTTCATATGGCCATGAAGATCGGCTACAACAAAACTATAGAGAGGGAATTCATGAATAGTTTTGTCTTTTGTATCAGGGTCGTGACCAATAAATCGGGTGGAATCAGGATACCAATAAGAATTAGCAGCTTTTTTTATAGCAGAAGTCGTTAAAACTATTTTATTATTGTTTTGGGTATAGTTTAATTGGCCAATTTTATAAACCGTGTGAAGATTGCCGCCGAAAGTTAGAAGCAGGGCAGAAATTAGACCAGCAAAAACATATTTTGATATATTCTTCTTTTTTAGTGATAAGTAAACTAGGTTTGAAGATAGAGAGAAGGTACTAACAAAAGTTAAAGCACAAACCGTAGCAATTGATAAATTATAACCAATTGAAGATGAAATTTGCGATATTTTTGTAAATAGAGCAAATATTAAATGCCCAAAATAATAATAATTAATTATTTCACCAGAAAACCACATATCTTGTGGAGGCAAAAATTTTGATCGAAGAGCCGAGTTTACAAACCCCCAGTCCATGTATTTCTCCAACCCTTCTATGCTCGGAGAGAACCCTCGAACATAAGACCAGATGGCAAGGATAACCAAAAAAAGTAATTCTTCTGCAATAAATAACTTATATTTTGTTTTTAGTATTTGAATAAACCAAAGATATTTTTTTTGGTTTATTAAAAATAAGACATTACCAATAATGAGAATTAAAACGATAATGGATATCCCAATTGGAGTAAATGGGATAATTTTAAAAATTCCAAAAACCAAAATTAAATAGGTTATTACTACTGAAGATAAAATTTTGGCAAATATATACCCATAATCCCAAAACTTTGAGAATAAATGAAACACTAAAGGCAGGCTTAATAAACCCAAACTAAATATTGTTAACCACCAAGAGAGAATAAAAGAAAAATCTTTAAACATATTTATTTTATTAAAAATATAAAATCAAAAATTGGTTTTATAAAATTATTTAAGACACTGGGAAATTGAATTTGTTTTGACACTGTACCTATTATAAACCCAATAATAGCTCCGCCAAAAACATCAACAGGATAATGGAGACCTAAAAATACTCTTACTAAAACCAACGGAATAACAATTATAAGAAACAATGTTGGACTGATAAAAATTTGAGACTGAAGAAGAATAATAAAAAAGTAAACCGCCTTAATCGTATGACCAGATGGGAAGCTCCCCTTTTTGTACCATGATTTTAAAAGGCCATTTGGAAGAATATTGTGATTTAAATGTAAGGGACGAAGCCAGTAGGCTTTTATCTTGAGCAATTTTTCGATAATTTCTCCAACTATTGTGGCAAAAAATAATTGCCAAAAAATATTTATATCTTGTTTGATTAATAAATAAGAGACAAAAAACAAAAAAAACCAAATAGTATAGTTAATAACAATCAAAAATTGATTGCCATATTTTTGTTGAGATACTTTTTTGAAAAAATCTTGTTTCGGTTGCCAAAAAAATAAACAATTTAGTTTTGATTTTTTCTTCATATAGCGATTAAAATAACTGTTTTAATAATTTCAGAATACCCTGACCCCAAGGAACTCGATGAGAAATCCCTTTTTTGTTTTGAAATTCAGACAAATGGTTTAAGTACCAGTTATAATTTTCAATTAGTGCTTGTTGATTAGAATATTTAGGCTTAAAACCTAATATTTTTTCAGCCTTTTTAATCGATACAAAAGAATCTTTTGCGGCGGTTTCATACACCCAAGCATATAAAGGTGAAAGATGGAAAAATTCTAATATTTTTAATACAATAATTGCTGGTCTTGCGGGAATACAAATTATTTTTTTGTTATATCCTGCATAATCCAAAACCGATTGGTAATCCTCCTTCATGGTCTTGAATTCTTTGGCTCCAATATTAAAAACGTCGTTTATTTTTTCCCCATCCATAGTCATAGCAGACCAAATGGCTTGACACAAATCAGCAACTGACAATAGTTGGTAGCGATTTTTACCATTACCCAATAGAGGAAAATTGTGGCCATCTTTGGCCCAATCATAAAACAAAGCGAACACACCTAATCTTTCCGGACCAACAAACGATTTTGGTCTAATAATAGTGACCGATAGACCTTTTTTTCTAAATTCATCACATATTTTTTCGGCTTGAATTTTTGCATTACCGTAGGGCCCGACTCCAACTAATTTATCTGTTTCATAGACTGGGTGATGATCAGGGACACCGTAAACAGCTGTTGAGGAAATATAAATTACTTTTTTTATATTATTTTTTAGGGCAGAATCCAGGACATTTCTAGTTCCATCGACTTCAGTAGTATAGATATCTTCTTTAGAATACAAAGGCAGGGCGGCAGCGAAATGAAGAACAATATTAGCGCCCACCATAGCCTTAGTAAGAGTTTTTTTATCCCTAATATCAGCAATATAATTTTTAATTTTAGGTTTCTCGGGATAATCGAAATCAGCAATATCGTAATTGACTACTTTTTGATTTTTTTGTAGCAAAAAACGAACCATGTTGATGCCGAGGAACCCCGATCCACCAGTAACAAAGACAATATTAGATTTAATTTTGTTAACCATGATTAATTAATTTTTAATAGTACTGTATGGTCATAAATATTGGTCCAATCCTTTATGACTCTGACTTCTGAAAAACGGTCTTTAAATAAACCTAAATTTTTATAATCGACAAAATAATAACCTGAATCTATATTAGCAAAAAAATTTTGAGAAATTGGCACCAATTTTATTCGCCCTCGAGAATAATAATATATTTGGTCTTTTTTATGAATCGGAGCATAGAAAAATATTTTCTGATCTTTTTGGGTGATAATTTTTGAAATTTCACAGACATCCTTGTCTAGTTTTTTTTGATAACTAGGAATATTTGTCGATAAATAAAATTTTATATTTATTATTATTAAATAAATAACAAATATCGACTGAATCCAGCGTATTTTAATTAAGTTAATTGCAAAAATAACAAAAAATATTATCAATGGAAATAAATGAATTAACCGTTGTGAAGTTGGAGGATCTTTGGTTAAAAGACCTCCGGTGACAGAGGTAACAATAAAAATGATTAATGATACAAAATAAATTCTCTGATTTATTTTTTTTAGACATATTAATAAACCAATAATAAAGAGAATAAATATTACGGTTCCTGGTAAAATAGATGCTTTTATATAATGTTGACCGAATCCATTGAACTCCCCTGAAGGCAGAAATCCTTTTAAAAAGTTTTTTGTTTGAATAATAAGCGTGCCAGCAAAATCTGATTTTAATTGACTAAACATATATTCATTTGACCTACCGTTGGCAAAATCGTATTTATATACTGAATAATAGATGAAGGGGATTGCTGGAATGATAAACCCGGTAACAAAATAAACTAAACTATTAAAGAAATATTTTGCTTTGTTATAAATTTTATTTTTATCTTCAAAAATAAATATTGAAAAAATAATTAGGATACAAATTATAGGGTTAATAACACTAGATAAATAAAAATAAAGTGAAACCCCACAAATAATCCCAGAAGTTAGACAATAATAATTTAGATCCTGTTTTTTGGAGGTGTTGGTGATTAAACAAAGAAAATAGATACTTGCAAAAAGCATGACTGTTGATTGGAGATTTTGATATCCGGTCATACTAAAATGAATCGCAATCGGTAAAGATATATAGAGTGCCGTGGCAAACAAGGCCAAACTTTTGTTAAACAGTTTTTTGATGATTAGATATATAAAACAACAAAGAATTAAGTCTGAAATAAGAGTGAAGATTTTAACAGACAACAGACTTGGGCCTAAAACCCAGATTAGTCCGCCTTGTAAAAAGTACCACAATGCTGGCATTTTATTAAGTGTCCCCTGGCCAGACGATAAAAGATTCCAAACCCCACTATTAATACCTGTTTGGAAATTTATTTGGGCATTACGTGAGTTAATTGCTTCGTCACCATGGAATGAAATACTTGAAGGATATAAGCTGATAAAAATTGCTTTTATAAAAAAAACGAATAATAATAAAAGGATTAGAGAGATGGGAAGTCTGAAGTCTTTTTTAATTGAATCTGGTGGCGAAACGATTTTGTATAAGAAAAAAATTGAAGTAATCCAAATTAAGCTACTAAATAAACCATAATCACCTTGATAAAGTTTTATAACTAGCCAGATGTTTAAAACAAGGATGACGATAAGCTTATGGATTTTTGTCATTTTTTTTAAATATTAATACTTTTGGATGATCGTAAACGGTAAAAGACTCGTCAGCTGATTGGTCGTTAATAGTGATACCAAAAAAAGATGGATAACTAGCAAACTCAGCCACTTTTGTATAACCTAATTTATCGGAAAAAAGATCTTGATAATATTTGGCCGTCTTTAAATAGCATTGATGGCGGGGTAACTGGCTACAATTGGTTAACTTTTGAAGTGGGGTATAAAGTCTGTTACTTGCGATTACAATATAGTCTGACTGTTTTAATTGTTGGTTTATTTTTGGCCATTTATCTGGGTTATTGTCTGAATCATAAAGTGACAATTCTTCGAGAGTAAATTCGTCATGATAACCGAGAGGCAGTCCATCGTCCCAATGTTCGCGTAAAATTATACTTCCAGCGGGGATATTATCACTAATCCATTGTGTGGCAACTACCCTAGTATGAGGTTTTAGGTAGATACTTAGAAAAGAAATTACCCACAAAAGATTTGCAAAAAAGAACATAATTTTTATGTTTTTCTTTAGATAATCAAAAGAATTGACTGAGACAATGGCTAAAATTGGATAAATTGGAAGACAATATCTCATAAACTTAACTGCAAAACGTCCGACGATGAAAAAATAAACAACAAGAAAAGAAAATACTATCAATTGGGGACAATAATTTTTTTGAGAGGTCAAATTGTCCGTCTTTTTAAATAGTTTTAAAAAAGAGATTATTAAACCAGTTATGGCTAGTATTCCTAAAGAAGGCCCCAACCCCCAAATAAAAATATTTTTAATATGATACCAGTAAGAGAGAGTCCCGACATATTGAAGGGTATAAGGAAAAACAAAAGCATTTTTTGTCATGGCACTTTGTTCATTTATTTGTCTCCAAAATGTTGGGAAATCGATGACCGTAAAAGGTTGACAGATTACGAAGGTTAACGCAGAAAATAATATTATTAAAACTAGACTAATAAATACTTTTTTAAAATTGAATGTTTTACTTTTTAACCAAAACAAAGGATTAATTAAAATAATAATAAATTTTAATATTTTTTTTAAAATACTCTTTCTTTGGTTAAAGATTTGTTTTCCTAAATTAATAATAGTGTCGACAAAAAAACAAACAAAAATCGGAATGAATAAAACAAAGGCACTAACCTTGGTGGCTAGTGCTAAACCAAAACAAACCCCTACAATAATTGAATTTTTAAATGAAAAATGACGATATAAAATAATCATCCTATACAACGTGAGGCTAATAAAAAAAGTCAGTAAAGTGTCTACCGCATAGAAATGAGATAGTTGAATAGGGAAAACTGAGAGAGTGTAAATTAGTGACGCCATTAGTGCTTTTTTGTTTGATCCAAAGAGCTGTATGGAAATTAGGTATACCAACAAAACTGTTAGAGTATCAAAAAAGGCTGACAAAAATCTACCAACTAAATTGATTTTGTCATAGGATATTAAATTAGGATTGATAAATGATAGTAAATAGCCCGAAAATTTTAATAAATAAATCGGAAGTGAACCATAGGCAAAAAATTTCGGATTGAGTGAAGAATCTGGTGAAAAAATATCGGCAATATTTCGACTTTCTGGTAGTTTGATGTTTTCAGCTACCATGGTTATTTGCCTCTCGTCAGGATGGAGATGGTGACCTTGATCCCAATTAAGACCAATAGTTCTTAAAAATAAAGATATAAATAAAATTATGACTAAAAAAAATATATTATTTAGTTTTTTTACTGTTAAAATTTTATTCATATTTTTTTTCTACATCTTTATTGTCTGCTTTACCATATATTCTGATTACCGGGTTGTCAAATACAGACCAAGTTTCTTCGGCATTTTCCGGATTTAAAAAAAGACTGTTATTTTGAGAAATAATTTTTATCAATTTAAAATTCAATTGGCCAGAGAATAACTTTTGGTAATATTGCTGCGAATAGGGATACAAAGGATTATTTTGGTTTTTAAAAATACGTCGAGAAGGAACAATAATAAACTCAGATTGGTCTATAAACTGGTCTAATTTTTTGGATGATTTGACATCTTCATCGTGATTATAAAAATCGAAGTTAACAACATCGTATTGACCCTTCATGGGGATATCAACGACATTCCCCCCTTCTGATAAGATACGACTATCAATTGGGATATTTTCGTTTATCCAATTAGTAGCAATAACACGAATGTCTTTATTGAGGTATGTTTTTAAAAAATAAATACCGGGAAGTGAACAAAAAATGGTTAATATATAAAATAAGTATTTCGATTTAATTTTTTGAAAAACAAATATTGATAACAGCGGAAAAACAAAAAAAATGGGAGAAATAAACCTGGTCCATTTGGTAAACAATTGCCCCTGATAAACAAAATATATTAAGGATGGAAATAAAATTAATAAAAGATACGGATTAGATTTGCGATGAATAATAAATGATTTAATTATAATAATGAAACCAATAAAACCAAGTATAAATATTGGAATTCCGTTTGCATAAGGGAATATTTTTTGAATTTGAAAAATGTATGGGGTTGAACCAATAAATTGTCGGGTATAAAATACCTGATATTGCCCGGTGGCAACACCAACTTCATACTTCATTGTGGAAATAAAATCAGTAAAGTTAAGTAGATTGTAAGGAGAAAAAATAATACCGATTAACACAGTCATTAAGCAAAAAACTAATAGCCCAAAAAAAAGTTGCCATATTTTTCTTTTTTTTATCAATAAAAATAATAGACTTAAAAATATTGGTGTCGTCAAAATTAGAGAGGATATCTTAGTGGCAAGACCAATACCAGAAACTATTGAAGCCAATATAAAATATTTAATTTTCAAATTGTCGAAAATTTTAAATGACAAAAGAATATTGGCTGCTAAAACAAATAATAAAATTGATTCAGTGGTTCCAAAGTGAGACATCTGAATTAAACCTGGTGTAAAAATCAAAAATAAAATGAAAAGTATGGAATACTGAGATTCTTTAAATATTTTTTTACTTATTAAATAAAAGAGGAATAGTGATGCGCAAGAAAATATGGCCGACCAAAACCTAAGTGTTAAAACCACGTTTCTAAATTCATGTGTTGGAGCGGTAATTAAGGTTAAATATAAAGGGAATTGACCATAAGCATAAAAATGAGGGTCGAGGTCTTTTGGGTTCATTTTCATAACCGAAGTGGCCATATTGTTTTCGTCGGGATTAAAGAAAAAATTATCACCCCAATTAAGTTTAAAAAATCTGGTAAAAATTACGAGGCTGATTATTAAAACAAAAAAAAATTGACGATTAGATAACATAAATAATGGTAATCATTACTGCTCCCCAAAAAAATATTGCTAAAATTAAGGGAATATCAGTAGCTACCACTTTTTCGGGTCGCTCACCTTCTTGCATCTCGTAAATAACTTGACCATAACGCATAATGCCAAAAATAACCGGGAGGAGAGTTATCATATACCATTTTCTACCAAGTGCTTTTGGAAAATTCTCAAGTAAAAAATGATGGATTAGACCATTGAAGGTGACGGGTTCTTCAAAAAAAGTAAACATGGCATAGGCAATAAGTGTGCAAACTGCAAACATATTAGTATAGAAATCAAGAAGACTGTTGCTATAACCACTTAGAGAACTTCTAGTTTTGGTGCCGCTACCACCAAGTTCACTTCTGCGTTTACCACTAGCTAAAAATAATGAAAGAAAAATAACACAAAGCATTATCCAAACGGGAAGATGATACCCAGTGGCTAACTCTCCAGCGTAAGCCCTAATAATAAAAAATAAAGAAATTCCAATAATATCAATTACAGCCTTTTTCTTTAAGAAAAACGAATAAGCATATTGCAATAGTATAAACGTTAAAGAAATGACAAAAAACCCAAAATTGATAAAGACTGAAATAAATAAACCTAAAAATAACAAAACAAACGCCATAAAAATTGCGTTCGATTCTGACAGGTCGCCACTAGCAATTGGTCGGTGTTTTTTGACTGGGTGGAGTCGGTCTTTTTCAACATCAACAAGATCATTAATTAAATACGAAGATGAAGACAAAAGACAAAAAACAAAAAAACCTAAAATACTTTTAGAAAAAATGGGAAAATTCAACAATTGTCCATTTAAAATTACAGCTGCAAAAAGACTTAAGTTTTTTATCCATTGTATTGGTCGTAGTGCTCGAAAAACAGCCTTAACTTTTTTTTTGATAACTATCATGAATATATCTTATCAAATTAAGACTTTTTGGAATAGACTAAACCGAATGTAAGAGAGATAAAAGCTAGTATTAATATCAAATAAGTGGGGAAAATGGCACCAGTTTTTGGTATCCCAGATGCGGTGCTTGGGTGGACTACGGGTATTTCTGTAGGAGTAATTTTTCTTGTTGGTTTTATGGTTGGTGTTGAGGTTATGGTTTTGGTGGGAGTAGGGGAAGATGTTGGAGTTGGCGCACTAGTTGCCAAATTGGCAGACTCAGACGCAATAAATGCTGGCTGTGAAGATTCAGCTGCTAAAACAATAAATTTTTTGCTAACTTGATTATTTTTTTCATCAGTTACGGTAACCGTATGTTCTCCGGGAGTTAGACTTTGGGGAGGAGACCAATTCCAATCTCCGTTTGGATTTGCTTGAATTTCATCATTAATGACAACGGGGGATTCAATTTTTATTTTTAATTTACTATTTGGGTTGGCTGTCCCAAATATCTCTGGTTTTGGGCTATTTATCGATTCATTTGTTTTAGGGTTTAATATTTCTAAAGCCTTAGTTTGTACGAGGTCTATTTCGCCGTTTAGAAGACTTTCTGAGGGAGTTTCGGGGACTTCGATAGCTTGTGGTAACGAAAAACTGTTTTGTCCTAATATTATGTCTGGAACAGGATTGTTTCTGGAAGTATTGCTTACAATCTGTGTCGACGGATAATTCGGAGCAATAACAACAATATCTTCTTCAATGTTGCTTGGCTGAGAAAACCAATCTGTTAAGCCTTCATTAAAACTTACAGCCAAGGAAATATTCCAATGACCAGAAGATGTTACTAAAGCAGAAAGTGGTGACGCCCCTGGTATATTTAGATATAAAATAGCATCAGTAGCTGGTTTATTATCTGGAGTAAGAACTTTTCCCCAAGCTAAATTTGAAACAGGAAGGGTGTTTGTCGGTTTTTGGGCGGTTTCGAAAATATAGTCACTAGAACTATATTTTTTACCATCACTGGTAATATTAAATTGATAATTTTTATTGGCTTCAAGTTTGTCTGCATCAAAATAGTGAACTTTTCCTTTTTGCTTGAGGTTTTCATAGCTATAATTTTCAATATTTAAACTGGTTAAACAATCGTCGGTCGTAGTAAAAGAGATGGTCGCAGATTTGTCGGTTTTGTTGGTCACCTGTGGGTTAATTGGTTGACAGCTCTGACTTGCTTTGATTGATGTACTTAATGGGTTGTTAATCAATTTGGTCGTGCCATAGATAGTGGCAATAAGCAAAATTATTCCTAATATGGTAGGTATACGTTTTTCGCGTTTCATAAGGTTAGTTATTATCTTCACTGGCTGGAATAGACTGAGTGTTTTGATCAGTTGAAGGTATGATGGAATTATCCGGATTTAAATCAACAGGGATATTCTTACTTTCATTTAAGTCTTGTCGTTTTTCAATCTCTTGAATAATATCAGAATCTAAAGCTGGATTTAAAGGTTGAAGGTATTTATCAGCCTCGACTTGTTTTATTGGGTCGATTAGGTTGTTGTAGCTTGCTTGAACAATGGTCAATAAAATTGCCATAAAAGTAAAAAAACTAATGAAAATAAAATATAAAGACAGTTTACTTTTGCTCATTTGATAGAGTTGGTAAATAAAATAAATTAGTTGATAAATTAAGGTTGATAGCTCCAGAACCAGAAGACGAGGCTTCTTTTTTGTCCTGCTGACTTAAATTAATTGACTCAATATCAATTAAACGCCTACTGTTGGTAATTTTATTTAATAGAGACAAAAAAGAAAGATACTCTCCTTGATTTGAGGTACTAACACCAAATGTTTTTTTCTGATCGAGTTGGTCTAATGTGTCTTTTTTGATTACATCGAATGTTAACTGGTTGATAGACGTGTTTGACTCTTTGGCATTAGCCGAAAAAACGATGGCAGATTGATAATATCTTGGGCGGGACGGAAAACTTGCTTCTAGTATCTTGTAGATGGAATCTTCTTGCATCGAAGAGTAATTGTTTTGGGCTAGGATAATGCTATTAATTTTGGCCTTTAATTTTTTTTCAAGAATTTGCTTTGATTTAATCTCGCCCACTAGATTAGAAATAGCTTTTGCGGTAGGAGCGATAGCGGTAAACAGAAAAATAGCAATTAGAAAAAAAGTGGCACCAATTTCTATGTATTTGAATGATTTTTTATTTTCCGCTTGTTGACGAAGATGTTTGTATAGTGGTTGAAGTTGAAACCAAGTTGTTTTTTCAATCATATATTATTTTATTGGATTTTTAAAAGTAACTGAAATTGAAATTGAGTAATTGTTTTCATTGGATTTCTTTTCAATATTATTAATACTTACGGTGTCGATTTTTTGATTTAATTTAAGGTTTTTTATAAAGTCAACGATTGATTTCTCGTTGAAGGCAACTAAATAAGCATTAATAACGATTTGATTATTTTTTTTGTCTTGATTTATTGAGATATTTTTATAATACAAATCTATTGGGGTGCTTTTTACCAAAATACTTATTTTTTCGTCGTAATTTGGTTGATTTTGATAAAATTTTCTGACGTAATCTAGTCTTTTTTGAAAAGAGTTAAATTCTTCTTCAAACTTTTTAGTGCTAGCTAAAATTGCTTGACGCTGGCGAATAACTTCGGATAGGTCAGAATTTTTTCTATCTAACCAAAAACGGGAAATGAAAGCTAAAATTACAATTAACTCAGTTAGAACAATAACCCATCGTCCAACCGTGGTTAGCCACTTAAGCGCTCTGGCTGAAAGTGAATTTGGATTGTCTGCATCCGGTAAAAGAGATATCTCTTTTTTATTAGCCATATAATCAGTATATACGACTATTTTGTGAAAAGAAAACCCCTGGTTTTTAGATAGTATTTTTTATAATCTTGAAACTCTTCAATTCGTAGAAATCTGGCACTTAAAAAATAAATGAAAATACCAAAGATACTTGATGTTGAAAAAACAATCGCAAGGGGTATTGTCTTGGTAGTATTGAACACAAACAAATCGAGAACCTTCATACTAATCCAAGTGAACAACCCAGTTACTAATGAAGCTAAGGTAATTTTATAGATCTTTTTGATTGTAACTGACCAATCAATACCATCGACGATTTTAATAAAATAATACAAAAGGCCGACTAGTTGGACTATATTGGTAATGCTTGAGCTTAATGCCAAACCAAGAACCCCAAGGTCGGTAAAATTGATAAAACAAAAACTACTAATAACATTAAAAATTAAAGAAACAAAAGAAACTTTAAAAGGAATTTTAGTGTTGTGAAGAGCGTAAAAAGATCGAATTAGAATTTGGATAATCGACTGACATACAATTGCTGGGGTTAAGAAGGCTAATATTTTGGCTGTGGTTAAAGTAGCTTCCCAAGGAAATTGTCGAGAACCAAACAGAAGACGCACTATTGGTACCCGCTGAATTAAAATTAAAACAGTGATAGGTAGGGCAATAAATAAACTTTGAGTCATAATTCTATTGACGGTTTTTCGGAATAAATCTAGCTCATTTCTGGCGATATTTTTTGAAAGTATCGGTAATGAAGCCTGGCCGATGGTAGTGCCAAATATACGGCTGGGTAAATACATAAATTGCAGAGCTAAATTTAATAATGAAATTGATCCAGCAGTTAGGGTACTGGCGAAAAATAGAGTAACAGTATTCTCAATTTCGCCTAGACCAAGAGATAAGCTTCTGGGAACCATAAGACGAAAAATTTCTCTAACACCGTTAGTTTTGGTATTTATAATAAAGGAATAGTTAAATCCCTGACGTTTTACTGAAGGAATTTGAATTGCCAAATGGAAAAAAGCACCAATAACAGCGCCATAGACAACCCCATAAATTCCAAAAAGTGGTGCTAAGGTAAAAATACTTAAAATGATAAAAAGGTTGTAAACAATTGGGGAGAGAGATGGGACAATAAATACTTGGTTAACTTGTAAAATTGCAGAAATAAAATTACTTAATAAAAAGAAAATTTGAGCTAAAAGTAAAACTCGGGTTAGATTCGTCATAAGCTCTAATTGTTCTGTAGAAAAACCGCTAGCAATAAGGCTGGTTAGGGGACGCGCAAAAATCAAAACAATGATGGCAACAATAAAAAATACGATTAAAAGAATGTTTATAACACTACTGGCAATTTCATAGGCTTTTTTTTCATTTTTATGAAGATAACTAGAAAATACGGGAATAAACGAAGCCGAAAGTGCTCCGGTCACTAAAAGTTTAAAAATTAAATCGGGGAGACGAAAGGCAGCGTTGTAGACATCAAGCTGACTAACACAACATTTGTAGAAGGTGGCATATAGAAAACGACTTCTAAGAAATCCCAATATCGCTGAGATTCCGAATGTAATCGCCAAAACAAGAGATGCTGATAATATTGTCGATTGCTTTTTTTGAATTAATAATTGGATTTTTTTAAAAATCTTCATATCGATATTATAGATTCTTGTAAATGATAGGTATATAGGATAAAATATCTCTCATGCCAATAAGTTTATCTGCAAAAAAATCACTAAGAAAGTCCTTGAAAAATTACAAGGAAAATGTATTGTTCAAAAATAAGGTCAAATTGACTATAAAAAATTTTTTGACAAAACCAACCCAAGAAGGATTAAAAGAAGCCTATTCCTTAGTAGACAAGGCAGTAAGATCTGGTCTTTATCATTTTAATAAAGGCTCAAGATTAAAAGCCAAATTTGCAAAACAATTAAAATCAGGAAAAGTAACCTCTGGTGTGACTAAATCAAAAAAAACAGTAAAAAAAGCTCCAGCAAAAAGAAAAGTAGTAAAATAAAGAAT
>CAYSTF010000006.1:0-14937 GCA_964434125.1 uncultured Gammaproteobacteria bacterium | reverse complement strand
TGCGATAACTGCATCTTTTTGGTTTTCAATCCCTCCATCACTGTTATATAGTTTGTTGACATTTTCAGCCAAAGACCTAACCGTCTTAATTTGATCATCGGTCATATTAGGATTGTCTTTTTTTGTTTCCTCGACCAAATTGGTGGCTAAAGTTTCTCCTCTGTATAACCTAACCGAATCAATATTTTTTTCTACCCATCGACCCAATTCCAATCCAGCCTCTTTTGCTTTTACAATTGTTTCTGTATCACCACTAGGTCCACCTTCGGTAATTATTTTCAATAGAAAAGAATTTTCTTCTCCACTACTTCTTAAATCATCTTGAAGGACAATCTTTTTAATTTCTTCTTTTAATTTTCCTTCTATTTTTTTATTACTTTCCGACAATCTTCTAGCTAGTCCATCAATATATTGATCAACAGAATCAGTTTTTTGCTTAACAACAGTATCCATTACCAAAATTATAGCAATTTACTAAACTTTTTATTAAACAATCCCATTTCCAAACAAATCATCATAAGCTTTTTTTTCACCGTTATCATTTTTTTCCTCTATATGTTTATTTGTTTGTTCTTCTACAACCTTTGGTGGAGTAGGACTAAATATCGGCTGTGGTTTTTTCACTAGTTGCTGAGGTTGGGGAATTTTAACTTCTTCCGTTTTAACAAAGACTGGTTTTTGTCCCTTATCATTACTAACTACTTCTGCCCTAAAGGGCTCAAATTTTTGAAAAGGAGGCAAATCTGTCTTTTTTATTGGTATTTCTCCTTGTAATAAGCTAGTTTTTTCATCACTTACTTTTGTTTTATTATTTTCCAAAACTTCCAATTCATTAATTTTTCTCTCCAAAATCTCGTTTACTGTTTCTTTATTTTGTTCTTCTTTTGTAGGCTCAAGTTCCTTTTTTGTTTCTGTTTTAATTTCTGGTTGTTTTTTTTCTTCAAAATCGTTTAAAGTTTGACTTTTTGGCACTTCGGGTTGGTTTAATTTTGATGGTAGTGGTGTATTAATAATATTTTTTGTAGTTTCTTTTAAACTTTCTTGAGGTTTAACTACCACTTTAGGTGCTTTATTTCTTAAAATTTCTTCAGGGTTCGAAGTAATCAAGGCATGTTCTTCATCGGAAGAAATAACCTCTATTGCCACATGGTTTTGACCAGCAAAAAAGATTCCTTGCCCCTTGCCCGCAGTTAATAATAATTGTTTTTCTCCTTGGCTCAAATAGAAAACCTCGCCAATTAATTCAATTGCAGCTGTGTGCTGTTTTAACAATATTTGAATCGAACTATTTGTTACTATTTCTTTTCCATAAGGTGTTTCCAAAAAATCATCGACGTCTTGAGTAATTGTGGTTACCCCCAAATAGTATTTTCGTCCTCTTTTTACAATTCCTCTCAAAAAAGAAGCCGAATCTTCATATTGCATTAGATACCAAGCCTCGTCTACTACCAAAATTCTTTTTTTTAAACTTCCTTTTACTACGGTCCAAATATAATCCAAAATAATATGCATAGCCACCGGTCTTAAAGTTTCTTCCAAATTTTTAATTCCAAACACCACAAATGGATTTGTTAAATTAACCGTCGTTTTTTGGTTAAAAATTCCCGAAAAAGACCCTTTTATATATTTTTCCAATCTAGCTGCCAAAACTTTAGATCTTTCCTCTTCCATTCCAATTAACGATTTGTAAACATCCTCAATCAAGGGCGGTTCTTTTTTTTGAGTTGTCGGATCAGGAGTTATTCCTTTCATTTTATAAGCATCCATCATTGCTTTGTCCAAAATCGATTCTTCTATTGGATCAAGCTCTCCCATCATTACCTTCATTAACTTGTGTACGGTCAGAATCTTACTATTCAAGGCATTTTCTCCCTCTTCTTCTACTAAAGACAAGTCGAACGGATTAATTTTAGAGTCTTCCCCATAACCAAAGGCGATATATTGACCCCCAACCGCATTGGCCAGATCACGATATTCATTTTCTGGATCAATAATAATAATTTCAGTTCCCAACATCAAAGATCTTAATACTTCAAGTTTTATCATGTAAGATTTTCCCGCTCCGGCCGTAGCAAATACTACTGAATTGTAGTTTGGCATCGAAAATCGGTCAAAGACTATCAATGATCCGTTGTGTGAATTAATTCCATAGACAATTCCTTTATCGTCAGATAGGTCTGAGGAAACAAAAGGAAAGGTTGTTGCCAAAGACGTCGTATCCATGTTTCTCGTCACGTTCAATCTGTCTTGCCCGATCGGTAATCCAGTTACAAAACCTTCTTCCATTTGTAGTGTCGCTCTCTTGGTTACTACCAATAAAGATCCTAAGGCCGCTTCTAAACTTTTATTAATTTTATCCAATTCTTCTTGGGAATCAGCCACAATAGTAATATAAAGTCCAAATTGGAAAAATCTTTCTTCACCCTTCACCAAATCAGCTTGCAAATTTAGTGCGTCCTCTAATTTAGCTTGAGTTGCTGGGTTAACCAGCCTTCCTCTTTGAATGTCGGTACTTATTTCTGCTTCCATTTCGGTAATCTTTCTCCTCAAGTCGTCCAATATTGCTTTACCATCAGTAGGGTATATATACATCGACAAACTCAAAGCTACATCAAAATTTATCAAATATGATAGCCAATTCATTCCTACAAATCGGGGATATCCAACAACAAACAACGTTCTGTAATATTTGTTTCCTATCTGAACATGATTAAAATCAACTTCTAATGATGATGGAGCTATAATATCTTTTACCGAAACCAAACCTTGTTCAAAAGCTCTTTTTTCTTCACTTGGATTTTGTGGCGCACCTGGAGATCTTAATTTAAGATCGTTTGCCTTTTCTGTCGTTTGTTGTTTTTTGTTTCCAAATAATTTCATTTTTTTTATTTTGCCATCACTATTGGGTTAGTAAACTCTGTCTCTTGAATTTTTTGGTTTTGAGACACATCTTCATTATAAATAACATAAAACATTTCTATTAATTGTTTATTATTTAACGGTTTTATATCCAACCCCAATCGTAAAAACAATCTTATTAAATGGTCTTTTTTGGGCTCAAGACTCTCTTTAGCTTTTTCTAATATATATTCTTTTGGAAAAGGTAATTCTGTTTGCTGGTTTTTATTAATTTTAAACACTTCTTTTAGAGATTGTTTACCGGCACTTTTTATTCCCAATTCCATTGTAGAAAACTTAACAATAACATAAAACGATTTTGACAATACGTCGTTTCTTTTAACCGTATCTTCTATAAATTTACGATAGCTTACAATCCTTTTTTTTAACAATTCATTTGTCTGTTTTTTCTCGGCAATATTTAAGTTTTCCAAATAAACTCCGACATCTTTTGTTGTCGATTTTATCATTATCTGTATTGGAAAATTCAAAGAATTTAAAATTCCTCCGTAAGCATAGACTAGCGATGTTTGCTCTTGTTCCGACAACAAATCAAAATTTACTGATGATAGTTGTAATATCATGGCACACGATCCATCTTTCATAATCACGATACCATCAATAATATCTTCAATCGGCAAGTGGTCTTGAGTACTTCCTTTTATGGCAATTTTAAGAGGGTCATTTATCATAGGTATTTAATTAATCATAAACTAATTTTGGGCAATAATTTTGATTGGATCAATTATTTGACCGTTTAAATCTACATTTACTCTATCAAAATTATAACCATCTTTCTCCGCAATTATTAAATACCTCCCGTCCGCTAGGGGGGTTGAAATTTTAAACTGTCCCAATGAGTTAGTTTTAATTACTCTAGTAGGAATTCCGTGTTCATCTTGTATTTCAATAATTACTCCATCAATTATTTTTCCATCCCAATTAGTTGCCATCCCAACAATTATATTGGCAACTTCTGGCCTGTTTGGCATTGGAATTGTCCCAAAAATCGCTTTGCCTGTAGCCTCTAATTTGTCTTTTTTTAAATTTAAATCAACAGATTGCTTTTGTATATCAACTTCGTCGCCTACACTCTCTTTTATTTCTGGAGTAATCTCCTTATTCTCTTTTATTTCTATTAACTCTTTTTCTATTTTTGATTCGTCTTTTTTGATTGGCTCTTCTTCTATTATTTTTATACTGGGGGCAAAATAACCACCCTTTTGATTAATTGTCATTGTTCCTTCCGTTGTTTGCTTTTTAACTGACACAAAGATATTTTTATTAACAATTGGTTTGTCCTCGTTATTATTTTCTTCACTAATTAATGGTAGTTCCAACCAGTTATTGTCATTTTTTTTGTTATAAATAAAAATTGTTGGAGCATAAATCGATTTCAAAAAAGAAATTATCCAGTTGTCCAATGGTCTATCCTCAAGTGGTAAAAAAGCCAAAGCTAGCCCCAGTCCAGCAGAAACAAACATCAATGGCCACTTAATTAATGCAATTAAGCTAGTATTTTTTATTAATATTGCCAAAATGATTCCCGCCGCTGCTTTCAAAAATTGCTTTAAGGTCATATCTCCCACTAATTTAAATTCGTAGGACGATATTTGCTGTGGAATTGGGTGCTGTTCCATTATTAAATTCTATCAGTAAAGAATCTAATTTGAAATAAAAATACTAATTCTTTGTCAAGGGAAAGGTGACACAAAGTACCAAAGGATTTTTTTGTTAAACTACACTATGTCCAAACTTCTAATTGTTGATGGTCACGCTGTTATTCATAGAGCCTATCATTCTATCCCCAAATTAACCTCAAATGGTCAACCCGTCAACGCTCTGTACGGTTTTTATTCCATGCTTTTATCCTCTATTTACCAACTAAAACCAAAATATCTCATCGTTTGTCTTGATTCTCCTGGCCCCACCTTTCGCCAGTCAGAATTTGTTGGCTATCGTGCCAAACGAAAAGCTGCCGACCAGGATTTAATTTCTCAACTCCCGCTTCTCCAATCAACCCTAGAGGAATCAAAAATAAAAACTTTTGCTCTTGGTGGTTACGAAGCCGACGACCTAATTGGCACCGTTTCTCGTCAAGCCGCCAAAAAAAAATTTATCGACGAAGTAGTAATTATTACCGGGGACAAAGATTTAATGCAACTGGTGTCACCTAAAATTCACCTCCTTATGCCTATTCGTGGACTTTCTGAAGTCAAAATATTTAAATCGTCAGATGTTTTTGAAAAATTAGGTGTTAAACCCAAACAGATAATTGACCTTAAAGCCCTAATGGGCGATATGTCCGACAATTATCCTGGTGTTGCTGGTATTGGCCCAAAAGCCGCCATCGATTTATTATCTGAATATCAAACCCTAGACAATATTTATCAAAATATCGACAAAATTAAACCGTCAATCAAAGAAAAATTAATCAAAGACAAAGACAATGCCTACCTCTCTCAAAAATTAGCCACTATTATCGATAATATCCCTCTTAAGTTTAAGCTCTCAGAATCTCGTTGGAACGAAAAAATAGTTTATAATTTGGAAAAATTATTTAAAAGCTATAATTTCAAATCTCTTATTTCCCGTTTAGATCAAAAATCTAAACCCCAACAATCTTCACTATTTTAAAATGCCTTACGATAATAAAAAAATGACAAAGTCTCCCTTGTCAAAGGGAGATTTAGAGGGATTTGGTTTAAAAATTAAAAATTCACTAAATAAAAAAGGCTCCCCTTCATCAAGGGGAGCTGTCTATAGGACTGAGGGGTTTCGTATTGCCTTAGTTCAAGACTATATAAAAGAGTTTGGTGGTGCCGAAAGTGTCCTTGAAACTTTATCTGATATTTTCCCAAATGCTCCAATTTACACTTCAATCTATAAACCTCAATATTTAGGTCCCCACCAACAAAGGCTAGAAAAAAAATGGCAAGGCCGTATTCATCAAAGTTTTTTTCAGTATGTTCCCCTTGCTCACAAAATCATTAGTCCTCTTCGTCTTTTATCCCCGCTAGCTTTCAAATCTTTTGATTTTTCTCAATTTGACATCATTATTACTTCTGCAACTGGTGCTTATTTCCCCAATTCTTTAAATAAAAAATCTGCCAAACTATTTTGTTATTGCCATACTCCACCTCGATATCTTTATGGCCTACCGACTGCTCGTAAATTTACTCAAAACAAATATATTAAATTCTTCATCGATATTATTAATCATTTTCTTCGTCTTTCGGATTTTCGTTATTCCCAAAATGTTGATCAATATGTTGCTAATTCTGCCACTACCGCCGCCCGTATCCAAAAATTTTACCGTCGCGACTCTATTATCATCAACCCTCCAGTTGGTTTGCCATCTGAAAAACTGACAGCTGAAAAACTGACATCTGAATATTTTCTAGCCGGTGGTCGTATCGCTCAAGCCAAACGTTTTGATATCGCCATTGAGGCTTGTAACCAACTTGGTCTAAAACTAAAAATATTTGGTCGTGATTTTTCTGGAGTGCTAGACCAACTTAAAAAGATTTCTGGTCCAACTATCGAATTTGTAGGTGAAGTTACCCAACAAGAAAAAGCCAAACTTTATCAAAATGCCAAAGCTTTTATTTTTTCTGCCGACCAAGAAGATTTTGGAATTGTCCCAGTCGAATCAATGGCCTATGGTTGTCCAGTAATAGCCTACAAAAGCGGGGGAGTTACTGAGACTGTCGTCGATGGTAAAACTGGTGTCTTTTTTGACAAACTTACCCCAGAATCTTGCGCCCAATCAATTCAAAGGTTTCAAAAATTAAAAATAAAACCTTCGGATTGTATTTCTCGCGCTTCTGAATTTTCCACCGCCAAATTCATTTCCAAAATCAAAAAATTAGTATCAAATCTTTAGTTTTATTTTTTTGCTAAAAACTATTAGCTACTTACTAAAAGCTAACTACTATTCAGCCAACTTTCGGCATCCAATGCTGCCTTGCACCCTTCGCCAGCCGCCACTATTGCTTGTTTGTGTTTGATATTGACACAATCACCAGCCGCAAATATTCCCTCAACACTGGTCATCGTTATGTGTTCTTTGTTTTTCCCCACCAACACTTGTCCGGTTTCGCTCAGATCAACAAAACCCCTCAAAAACTCTGTTGCCGGGCTACTTCCAATTGCCACAAACAACCCATCAATAGGTAATATTTTCTCCTCATTAGTTTTATTATTAAAAACTTTTATGGAAATGAGTTTCTCCCCTTCATCAAGGGGAGATGTCGATTTATCGACAAAGGGGTTTATCTCCTTAATCTCCGTATTCCACCAAATTTCTACTTTTGGGTTATCCAATACCTTTTTTTGTTCGGCAATCGACGCCCTAAATACTTCTCTTCGATGAATTAAGTAAACCTTCTCACAAATTTTTGATAAAAATGCCGCTTCTTCGCAAGCCGTATCACCCCCACCAACGACTACTACAGTTTTTCCTCTAAAAAACATTCCATCACAAGTGGCACAACCGCTTATTCCGTGTCCAATTAACTCTTGTTCTTTGGGTAAATTCAGCCACTTAACCGCCGCCCCCGTAGTCACTATCACTGACCTTGCCTCCAGTTTTTCCCCATTCTCCAATTCAACTTTAAAACTTGATGAACTTTCAACTTTATAAACTGATTTAACCACTCCGCTCAAAATCTCTACTCCCAAATTCTTTGCCTGCTGTTGCATATCCATCATCAATTTCACCCCACCAACTCCATTTGGAAATCCTGGGTAATTGTCGACTAGGGTTGTAATTGTCAATTGACCTCCTGGTTGACCTCCAGCGATTACAACTGTTTTTAAACTAGACCTGGCATTATAAATTGCCGCCGTCAAGCCAGCTGGCCCCGAACCAACAATCAGTGTGTCAAAAACATGATTTTCTTTTATCATAGTCAATTTTAACACTTGATTTTGCTTTACTTTTTCTGAGTTTACTCTAATATTTTATTAATACTCATGATTAAAAAAACTAAAATTACTCTTTTTCTAATTTTTAAGATTATTCAAAATAAAACTCGTTTTTTATTTTGGTTTTTTATTCGTTTTGTTTCTTCTTTATTTCCATTGTTGGCTATTTATCTTTATTCTCGAGTTGTTAGTGATATAGAAACCAAAGCCAGTTTAGATTCTGTCTTTTTTCTAGTCTTGATTATTCTATTTGTCCGCATAGTTGACAATTTTCTTCGGCTTAAATCACTTTACAAACTAGAGGAGTGCATCAGCGACATTGGGTTTGACATTCATAATTATTTTATTAAAGACCTCAAAACTAGCAACAAAGAAGAAAGACACCAAAGCGTTCAAGCTATACGCAATTTTTCCGACGCTAGCAGCCTAACCTTAATGCTATTTCGCCAACCGGGTATTGATAGTGTGGTTTCTTTATTGACCATCCCCGTTATTTTATTTTTTGTGGATTTACGTATTTTTGTTTTAGAAATTGTCTATATCTTAGTCTATTTAATTTTAGATTATTATACAACCCAAAGATACGTAAAATTACGTGATGTTCAAAATACCAAAATCGAAAATTATTATGCCAAATTACAAGAAAGCGACGATGTTGACCTAGAACAAAAAACTTATACCAGACATTTCACACGTCTTTCTAATTGGAATTTTTTGGAGTGGTTTTTGATTCAAAATAGTGCTGTAATTTTTTATTCTCTAATTTTAGCTTTTTGTATTTTTTCTATTTATAGTGGAGCCAAACAAATATCAGATCTAGTTTTAGTTATGGGTTACGTTTCTTCCACCCAAGCATATCTTAATTCTTTGTCCGAAATTAAGGACAACTTGGCCAACATGACAGTCGCCATCGACCATCTTGCTCGCAACAAAAGCATCTCCGTCATCGACCTCGACGATTTAGTTTAGTTTTTGTTTTTATTAGACCCTTAACCTGCCTTGGGCAGGTTATATAAATAATTCCCCCTCGTGTCAAAGAGGGGGTTAGGGGGAGATTGAACAATCTGATAAACTAACTCATGCCTGAACTTCCCGAAGTTGAAGTCGTTCGTCTATTTTTACAATCTCATCTAATTGGTAAAAAAATTACCAAACTAAAAGTCCTCACCCCCAAAAGTTTTGTTGGTAACACCAAGTTTGCTGAAGGGCAAAAAATAATCAGTACATCTCGACTAGGCAAACAACTTTCTCTTCATCTTCAAAATGGTTTAATTTTACTCTTCCACCTCAAAATGACCGGTCAAGTTATTTATCAAGGGATTTCACTTGGTCATCCCACCCCCAAAGAAGACAAGTCAATTCTTCCCAACAAGTCTACCCGTCTTGTTTTTACCTTTTCCGACAAATCAAAATTATTTTTTAACGATCAACGTAAATTTGGCTGGGTTAAACTTCTTAGTCAACCTGAGCTAGTCGAGGCTCAAAAAAATGTTGGAGTCGATTTGTTAAGCCAAAAATTTACTTCAAAATATTTCTATAATCAACTTCAATCAACTATCAGACCTATCAAATCAGTTTTACTCGATCAATCGAAATTCGCCGGTATTGGCAATATTTATGCCAACGACGCTTTATTTCTAAGCCATCTTCATCCTCAAATTATTTCTAAAAAAATAACTCTCCCTCAAGCCAAAATTCTTCGTCAATTTTTGATCAAAATTATCAAAGAATCAATTTCTCAAGGTGGTTCCACTGCTAAAGACAATAAATATGTTCATCCTGACGGTAGTCATGGTCAACACCAATTCCATTTCCGAGTTTACCAACGAGAAGGGGATCCTTGTCTCAAGTGTCATACTCCTATAAAAAGAATTAAAATTAGTGGTCGCGGAACCTTTTTTTGCCCAGTTTGTCAAAAATCATCTGTTAAAATATAAAGATGATAAATTTATTTTTTGTTTTGCTACTAATTACTAGCTATTTACTATTAGCTATCCCCGTATCTGCCCAATGTCCAGTCTGTATCGTAACTGTTGGCGGGGGGATGTTTTTGGCCAAAAAATTAGGAATTGACGATTTTTTGGTTTCTCTTTGGATTTCTGGACTAAATACTGCCATTTCTTTTTATTTATCTACAAAAATTAAACATCGGGTTTTTGGGAATCCCCTAATTCTTTCTGTTTTGATGCTGGCCCTAACCTTGTCATATTTTATTTTTACCAATCAAACCGGAATAGTTTCTAATCAAATTTTAGGTTTGGACAAAATAATTTTTGGCCAAGTTTTGGGCATGTTTATTTGGTTTTTGGGTATTTATATTGATCGTCATTCACGCAAATTAAATGGTGGTAAAATCTTATTCCCATATCAAAAAGTAGTTTTTCCCATTTCAATTTTATTAATTTTTACTATCTTATTTAAATTATTATTTAAACTATAAAAAACCAATTCCTCGTCTTGTCAAAGAAGGGGTTAGGAAAAGATTAAATTAATTTATGAAAAATATCGATATCCAACAATTTATCGACAAAGCTAAAAAAATGGAAAAAGGTCACCAAATGGACCTTTCTTCTGGTGAAGACTTATCCGTAGCTATCATGAACCTTATCGGTATTGAGGAACACATGTTTTTTACTTCCCAAAAACTAGGAGATATTAAATATATTGAAGTATTAAATACTGCCCGGGAAATGCGTAAAGAATTAATGAAAAAAATTGTCAAAGAAGGTCAAGGTGAAGTCTGGTGTACCAGCAAACATCTGTTGTCTGCTTCGATGAGGTTGATGGAAGTTGGTACTAAATACCTAACCAAAGGGGACAATAAAGAAGCCAATGAGTATTTCAAAAAATCTTTCGATCTTTACAATTTATTTTGGGGTTTAAATTTAGGTATGGTTAAATCCAACCCCACCAAATTAAAATTTGAAGATAAAGACAAACCTCTTCCCCAAAAAGACTTCTTGGGGACAATTAGTCAAACTATTGGCAAAATTCTTGATTGTTGTCGCGAATAATTATTTCAAGATTTCAATAATTACAAAAACAGTGCGAAACAAGATAGATTTATTTATCTTATTTTCGTAACATCAAATATCCACCCAAAAAGATTAACATCCCTGGCCAAACATAATCCCATTCAATTAGCATCGGTGCCACTTTATTGACTAATAAAATTCCTCCCCAAAGTATCAAAAATAGCCCCAAAAAACTACCCTGTCTTTTTTCTGGACTTATTTTTTCCACTTTTATTTCTTTTTTAATTTCTTTAGCTACCGTTTTAGCTTTTTTACTCACATCTTGGGTAAACTCTTTAACATTTTCTTCCCAATCAACTTTTTTATTTTCTTTACCCTCTTTTGGAATTACTAGCCACAAAATCAAATAAATCAACAAACCACTTCCTCCACCAATAAACAGCAATACAAATATTACCCTTATTAATGTTTCGTCAATTTCAAAGTAATCAGCCAACCCACCACAAACTCCAGCAATTATACAATCATCAGTTTTTCTATATATTTTTTTAGTTTTCATAGATGCTTTTAGTATATCTTATTTCAAAATTTAATAAATCAAAAAATAACCACTTGAGGTTCAGTATCTTTTTCTAAATAATCTTCAAATGACCCAAATAATCTATCTTTTCGTACTGGTAAAATTTCTATTGGCTTATCACCATTTGGTGGGGTTAGTGTTATTTTCCCGTCCCCACAAAGTTCATATTCTTGAAACCAAGGCTCTTCTACGGCCATACCCCAACCCAATTGTTGGTTAGTTTCGCTAATAAAATCCGAAATTAAATTAAATTCTGAATTATTATTTCCGAAATATGAAGTAGGGGCCAACTGAGGCGAATAAACCACCAAATCAATATCTTTGTGCCATTTACCCCGCTTTTCGGGTTTAACGTTTCCTCCCACTAAAACCAAATGAGTTTCAATTTCTTTTTCTTGGGCTAATTTTTTAATTGCTTTTCCTAGTTTATCGATATTTTTTAAATTTTCCTGACCCAATTCGTGTTCAATTACCGGGTCTATTACATAAGCTTGATAATTTTCTGGAGTTTGCATAAACCAAATAGTATAAAACGATTAACCCTAAAATTCAACCAAACTATTCACCAACAATTTTTTTAACCATTAAAATCTTTTTAAGGATTAATGCCAGTGGTATTGAAAAACCAAAAGTTAACAATGTATTTATTACCAAATATCCGCCAATCCCCGGCATTGTTGGGCTGTCTGGTGTAACTCCGAAGAACTTACTAAAAGTGTCTGCTACCAACAAGTGAACTAGATACAAAGGAAAGCTAATACTAGCCATAAACACAAATATTTTTTTTAAATATTCTATTTTTTCAAATTTTTCAATCCGTTTGTTTCTCATTAGAAGATTGAAAATACCTATCGACATCATTACCACACTAAAACTCAAATATGCATCAGTATAGCTTTGACCACCAATATAAAACAAGTCACTTTTCCCATTGTGAAATAACCATAAGGTTACAAAACCAAGAGCAACCGTCAAAAAATAACCACCAATAGACAATAACCAGTAAAATTTCGTCTCTTTATTATCCAAAAAAGAACCCTTACTTTTTACAATATAACCATATAAATAATAACCAAGCCACATCATCCACAAAGTAAAAGTGCTAAAAACCTCACCCTCTCTTAAGCTTAGGTAATAAAAAATATAAGCCACAATTCCCAAGGTTAAGAAAAAATTAGTTACATATTTAAGTATTTTTTTATTTTTATCATCAGTTAATAAATTCCATAATGGGTTTAGCAGTTGTATCAAAAACAGTACTACCAAGAAATAAAGTGTTGTATGGGTATTTTTACTTAAATTATGAAAAATTCCCCAATAATCAAAATATTCACCTCTAAGGTGCATCATCAACATGTAAGCCAAGTTAAAGATTATATAAAAAGACACCAGGGGAACCAATAGTCTTTTAATAATTTTCTTAAGATTTTGCTGAATTGTTATTTCTTTCCCCAAAGTTAGGTAGCCACTCAAGATTACAAACAAAGGAACACCCGTCCTAAATAAACAATTGAGTAAAAATGTGAGCCACCAAATTTTACCGCCAAAAAAATCGGGTCTAGCCGTAATCGGGGTGACCAAATGCACTCCGACAGCAAAAATAATTGCCAAGGTCCTAGCTATATCAGCCTGAAAGATGTAGTTTTTGTTTTTCATAATGGTTGACTTATCCATATTTTACAAAAAGTTTCTCTATCCATTTTTTCAATCTTAAATTCCTTAATTTTTCTTGGATACGGATATTGTGGTAGTTTTACATCCCCACAAAGTTTTTCATGAGGAATTATCCATCTCGACCCAGAATCTCTCGGTTCAGCAATTCTAGCTAAGTTGTTGGGTTCATCAACGCAACCCTGACTTGACCCCAATAAATAAATTTTGTCCTTTTCTAATTTTGGGGGACAAATTTTTGAAAACTTAACTCCATCAATTTCATATTCTCTAGTTTTGATTGTTTGGTTCATTAATTCTATAAAATTTTTATTATTTATTTTTCCAGTAAAAACGGCATATTCATAAATCATATCTACTGGGTCACTAGTAAGTACTTCGATTTTTTCTTGACTATTATTCTCCTTTATTAAGCTGATATATTTAACCGCTTGTCTTTCAAAAAACACCCAACCAGCACTTTTCTCAAACGGGGTCCGATACCAATACATTACCAAAAAATTTATTAACGAAACCAAATAAACCATCCCAATTGTTATTTTCATAAACGACTTTATTTTTTTGTTTTTGAACTGTTTTGCCAAAAAATAGATTCCCAATCCAGCCATTGATGCCAAAACAGGATATATCAACCCACTTCTTAGGGCATAAGTTGTTGCGTAATTACTGATCATTGGAGTTAATGGTAAGGTTAAAATTATTGTAATCGCCAGGGCCACAGCCGGTATCGAAATGGTCGATAAATAATAAAATCCCAACACCACCATTGGCAGATCAATTAAATACATAAATGGATGGCCGCTAATCATAAAGTGGTCATATCCCATTTCTCCTTCATTGAACAGATAGTTAGGAGCCAATCCAGCAAAGTATTTCTTTAATAATAATTTTCCCAAGACAGTGTATTTATTTATAAAAACATCTCTAAAATATGGAATTTCTAAACTCATTCTCCTTTGATTATTTACCTCTCCAATTATTTCGTTATTAATCATTTTGGTTTCATTCATTCTTAACCCAGCAAAAGAATTTTTTAAAATTAATCCATATCCAGCCATCAATATAAAAGTAAAAATACCCAACATTAGGTATTTTTTAAAATTTTTCTTTTCTAGCCAAAAACCATAACCCAGCCCCAAAAGCATCAGAGGTACAAAAATTGGTTTAGCTCCAAAATAAGATAAAGATGCCGCAAATCCAAAAATTATTGCCCAAATTTGATTTTTTAATTTAAAGGTTTTTATAGTTAATAAATACAAACTCCAAGCATAAAACATAAACGAAAAAACATTTTCATAAGCCGTTCTTCCAAAATTTATTGCCCATGGATTTATCGCAATCATTAGTCCAGTTACTATTCCCACCCATTTATTTTTTGTTAAATTTTCAAACAATTTTATAAACCAAAAAATCATCAAAACCGAAACTAAAATTAAAGGTATTTTAAGAGAGGGGAAACTGGTTTTAAAAAAAGCAAATGGAACTAAAAGAAAAGACGGTAGTTCACCAAAAACACAATTTCCATCACAAAAAGGCTTGTTTTGAAAAATTCCTGCTCCTGTTCCAGCGGCTCCTTCTCCCGTCAGGGCCAAAGATTTTGCGTTGACTAATTGGTGTATTTCGTCATGAACTAATCCTACTGGGTTCAAGTCTAGTCTCCAAAATCTTAATATTATTGCTAATACTAAGACCAAAATTACGGCTAAGTTTTCTTTTTTTATTTTCATTATTTATCTTAGTATATTCTATCTCGTGTTTATTTAAATTTCTCACTCCATGCCTCAACCAGCGAATAACAACAGCCACAATAATTTTGTTTATAAAACCCCGTTGTTTTTAAGTCTTTTGATACTTTTTTAGGTATTAAAAATTTTATTTGATACT
>CAYSTF010000005.1:0-15561 GCA_964434125.1 uncultured Gammaproteobacteria bacterium | reverse complement strand
CGACTTTCCTTTTATAATCATTTACAAATTCATCTCCCCACACTTTTCTGACACCCAAACCCCTGTCTTTTTCGGAATATTCCGATAAACTCTTTTTTGCTTCATCATCCAAATTTTCAAAATTAGCACCACAAGAAGTCAAGACATCTCTCAAAATATTTATCGGAATCTCGTCAACCTTTTGTTGTTCCCCTATATTTTTTATCCATCCACTAACCAATTCTGTTTTTTGTTCGATTGATTCCGCTGGTTTTATAGTTTCATTCATGGCATATTATACCCCAAGCCTAACCCATATTTAAACTTTGGTGAAAGCCTTAAAACTCAAGGGTTAGTTTCAATGGTTTTGGTATTTTAGTGTTAAATATATTTTTTATATTATTATCTTTTTTTTCTTAGCATTAAATAAATGCGACCATGATTTCGAGAAATTGAAAGTGTCGATTCATATTCACCATCTTTCCATTTCATTTCTCCAGTTTTTTCGTTGTACGAATATTCTGGTTTTTCTTTAAATTGTTTTTTATATTCTTCCTCAAGTTTTAAAAATTCATCAACATCATCTTTACCATCATTATTTTTGTCTCCACTATCAATAACGGTAAAATATTTGCTAAATTCAATCTCACCCCCTACTTGATTTAAAAGACCATACTTTTTTTCATGTTCAATTAAAGTTGGATTCATACTTATAATCTTAGGAAAATCAGTGAAATATTTATTCAAGCTTTCGTCCTGATAATTTGGTAAATGGACCTGGATATAGCCTATCTTGTTTTCCCCGTAATAAGCCGCCGAGACTTTGTATTCCCCAATTTTCCCTTTGACCATTTCCCGGACCTCAGACTCATCTGCAATCAGATTTTCAAAGATCCCCCTGTAATAATCAAAAAATTCCTTTTGGGTGGCATCTGTCTCAAAGACAACATTAAAATAGGCAAAATTAATTTCATCGAAATTAGAAGTGTTTTTTGGATCGGTATTAATAATGATTTTATTAGAGCTGACTTTAGTCAGTTTAAATAGGGGAACTTTGTCGATAGGGTATCCCTCCAAAAGGAAGTTTTGCTCTTTTTTTTCAGTCGCTACTTGAGATGGTACTGTGGTTTTTTGCTTTTTATTTAGGCTCATAAATCCTAGCCCTACCAAAATTAAAATAATAATTATTATTACTCCGCTTTTTTTATTCATAATGTATTTTAGCAAACGAAGTATTTTTCGATTTATTATTAAAAAGGCGATTAGTAAATAAAATAGTTATCATTATGGGCAGATTGCGGAGCATTGGGGCTTGGAATCGTCCCTATAACACCATTCCGTTTTATTCGTTTTAATAACTTATTTTAAATATATTTTTTCAAATTACATTTATTCAACTTGTTTTAAACTACTTCCGTCCCATTGGATAACTGGTTCATCACCATAGTTTGCCTTTATTTCTATTGAATGGTTTTGCCAAGTGCCATATTCAATAGTCTTGTTTTTTGGCCCTTCAAAAGGAGCAATGGCCAAATAAATTGTTATTTTATAACTATTCGGTGAAGTTTCTACCAATTTACCACTCGCTTTTACCTCTGATGGTCGGAAACCACTTCTAATACTTTCTCCCTGTCCATAGACTTTTCCCATTGTATAGATGCCACCGATGTCTCTATCCTCTGCCGGATTAGCCGCTAGATCATCCCAGCAGGTTGAACTAAGACACACATCCATCATATAAGATTCTCCACTGACATTAACTATTTTATAAATCTGATTAGAATTATTGTCAGAGTTTGTTTCTGGTGTTTCTTTTTTGACTTCCTCTTTGGGTAATTCTGCTGGTTTTTCTTCTTCTTTAACTTCCTTTTCAATTCTATTTATAATTTCTTTAACCGGCTCTCCGCTTTTAACGATATTATTTTCTTTCATCCACTCAGGTAGTTCCTCTTCAGTCAACCCAGCCATACTAGCTTTAGTTTTACCCTCTTCGTCAGTTTTAATACTTATACCTAGAATTTTTTTATCTTGAACAGCTGATCTGACTTGATCGGCAGCAAAATAACCAGCACTGACTTTTTCCATGGCTTTTGATAGATTTCCTGGCATATTGGCAATTGTCAAAATACTAGCTGCTGGTTCAGTTACTGTTCTCACCTTATTTACCATTTCTGACACTTTATTTTTATCTCCCAAAGCTATTCTGGCTTCATCATCTGTTACCTCCAAAGCTAAATCTGCTCCACCGACAACTGTGGCTGTCGTTGCCAAAGCTCCAGATACGCCTCCGGTCAACACCACTCCTCCCACAAACACCGTTACCTTGGCACCATTTTTAATTCTCATCGAATTTTGTTCACAAGTTTCAAATACATCTCCTTCCTCACCATAAGCCTCTCGAGTAACTTGATCTTGACTCTGATTTAAAATCAACTGAGCCATTTTGACATCAACTCCGAGGTGTTTAGCAAGAGTTCTTACCGTTTTACCCGCCTGGGCACTCTCAATTACTTTTTGAATTTCCAATGAACTATAGGCAGAAACGTCTTTTACTAAATTAAATGATGTTTTTTCATTAGCCATTTTGTCAGCTTCTTTTTCTAACTCAGTTACATTGCCTTCCAGTGCTTTCCACTCATCGATAATGTTGGTCATTTCCGTATTCCATTTATCATAATCTCCATATTCTTTAGCCTTTTCCAAAATATTTTCTGTTCGGTATCTAAGTAATGTATATTCTTTTGAAACAGATAAAGTTTTTTTGTAAACTACTTGGTCCAAGGTTGAAGTTTTATTTCCTTTTTTTAAAAACAAAAAACCGACAACCATAACTATAACTATAGAAACAATTGCAATTGGGAAAATTTTTTTTGTAGACATATTACATTTTATCAAAAAGAAAATGATATTACAGGATATTTAGCGAAAAGTGTTGAAAATAAAGAATAAATTAAGGTAGGTTAGGGAAAATATGATATACCACTGGCGTCGTATAGAACTTTGACCTTTTGGCGGAAGGGATGGGAGTCGAACCCACATGCCATTTCTGACGCAGGTTTAGCAAACCTGTGGCTTACCATTCGCCGCACCCTTCCCGGTTAGTTATAAAGTTCATAAAGTTTTAAAGTTATAAAGTAATTGGCTTTAAATTCTTTAAACTTGTGCTCAAGTATATCAAATTTTATTAAAATGCTTTATTATTAATTATATGGTAGAAGAAGTAATCAAAAATAAAAATGACAAAAACGATCTTGATTGGAATGATGAAAAAATTAGGTTCGAGTGGGTTGCACCAGAGCGGGCATACCAGAAAAAAGATAAAGATTTTTGGATTACAATAATCTCTATCTTGGTCCTAGTTTCGGTAATTTTATTTTTTGTTAAAGAATTTTTCTTGATAATTTCATTAATTTCGGCATTGTTTTTGTATTATGTATTGTCAACTGTGCCACCACAAGATATTAAATATAAAATTACCAATCGAGGTGTCTATTTTGGTGAAAATCGATACGAATGGGATATATTTACCCGTTTTTGGTTTAAAAACAGTTTAAGTAACGAAATGATTCATTTTGAGACAATTTTAAGATTTCCTCAACAAATTTCTTTGGTAATAAACAAAGAAGATAAAGACAAGATAAAAGATTTAGTTGTAAAAAAATTACCATTAATAGATGAATCACCAAACTTTGTTGACAAGTTAACCAAATGGGTAATTTCAAAATTACCTCTAGAAAAGAAAGAACCAGAAACCAACGAGAAGACAGTAGAATCTGAGAAAAAAGCCTAAATTTTGATATAATTGCGACACTGTACCCGTAGCTCAATTGGATAGAGCATTGGTTTGCGGAACCAAAGGTTAGAGGTTCGATCCCTCCCGGGTACACTTAATTTTGGTGGGATGCGCCGAATTGGTAAGGCAGCGACCTCGAAAGTCGCCGTTCGCAAGGACTTGGGGGTTCGAGTCCCTCTCCCACCGCTCACGATTAAAAATATTACTAAATAAAATGTACTATCATTTAGTATGAAAAATAAGGATATTTTAGAGTTTTCTCAAAAAACTAAGACTGACGCGATTGCCTTGCTCAAACATACTAAATTAATTGGTATTTTAAAAAAATATGGCAAAGTCATTATCGGTGGTAGTTTTAAATACGATCTTATGTGGGGTGCTGATTTAGATATTATGGTTATTTGTAAAGACACTAGAAAATTTTCCATAAAAGCATTGAACCAATTTATTGAGGTTAAATTAGCCCAAAAATATGAATATGGTGATTTTGTAACCTTTAAAAGAGATAAAAGACCCCAATCTTATATATTAAATTTAATTTTGCCATTTAATAATAGAAAATGGGAAGTAGAAATTTGGTTTTTTGATAAAATACCTAACAATCAAATAGAAATAGACTCTTTGATGAAATCAAAATTAAATAATAAGAACAAATTGGCTATTTTAAAAATGAAAGAAAAAAGAGAAACAAGTGGTTTGGACAAACATTCGCTTAGTAGCGTAGAAATATATAAAAAAATTTTAGTTTAATATTAGTCTTTATGTTTTTTTAGGGTTTTTAAAATTCCTCTTGCTGCCATTATTCCCGTTGCCCCAGCTCCAGTAATCGAACCAGCCATCCCCGATGCGTCACCAGCAATAAATAAGTTTTTAATGCATGTTTCCATATTAGTATCAGTTTTTACTTTTGTCGATCTAAATTTTACTTCTGGAGCATAAAGCAATGTTGATCCGGAATTTATTCCTGGCATTATTTTGTCCAATTGTTCCAAACCTTCTAAAATATTAGTTACTACTCGGTGGGGAAGTGCCATAGAAATATCTCCCGGGGTTACGTCTTTTAAAGATGGTGTCACCATTGATTTATTTATTCTTTCAGCCGTACTGCGACGACCAGCTTTCAAATCAGCCAACCTTTGCAAAATTGGTTTTCCCCCTCCAATTGTACTGGCTAGTTCAGCTACCGATTTAGCATACGCTAGTGAATTTTCGACTGGTTCAGTTAGTCTCACTTCACAGACAAAAGCAAAATTAGAATTTGGAGATTTGTGACTAGACAATGAATGTCCGTTGACACAGACATAACCAGGATAGTCTTCTTTTGCTACATAACCGTTTGGACAAGAACAAAAAGTTCTAATAATATCGTCAAAGGTTTTGGTTCTTATTTTAAAAACAACTTCATACAAAGCTTCGGCGTGTTTCCGCATAATATAGGCGGGAAATTCGACTCTCACACCCACTTCAACCATGTCGTAAATATATTTTATTTTATATTTGTCAGAAATATGTTGAAACCAGTCAGCCATCCCTCTGCCTGGAGCTAATAAAAATTTTTCTCCATACAATTTCCCTTTATTAGTATTTATTCCTTTTATTTGATTTTTTTGTACTATTAAGTCGGTTACTTCAGTGTTATCTAAAAAAACAACCTTATTTTTTTCTAGATAATCCTGAAATTTTTGCATGACAAGCTTCAAATTATCTGTTCCAACATGCTTTGTTCGTCTTACAATTAGTTCAATATCCTGGATTTGGGCTTCTTCAATCAATTTATTTACTTCCTCAACATTTTTAGGATAATTTTGAGCATTCACTCCAAAATTCATAAAAATATTATCAATTTCAACTAAAATTTTTTCATAATCTATTGGGTTAATTAAATGAAAAGTTCTCTCATGAGACAATTTTGGGGTAAAGTGAAGTTTGCCGTCAGAATATGATCCAGCCCCTCCAAAGCCAAACATAATTTCTGAGGCTTTTCTTTTTTCAATTCTGTTCCCTTTGTCAACTAGGGCAATTTTAAGGTTTTTATTTTGTTTTATCAGTTCATAACAGGCAAAAATACCTGCAGGACCAGCACCAACCACAACAATATCAAAAATATTTTTTCTAATCACAAGAACTATATTATACAAGATATTTTGGATTAGAGGATGTATTTTTTTATCTTAATTTAGCCACAGCTATTCGACCATCAGAAATATATTTACCCACTTTAAATCTTCCTGGTTTGTAATAGTTTATTTTTCCAATACATTTAGCCTCTTTTAGTTTTTCCAATATATATTTTCTTTCCAAATCTACATTTGGATTTACCTTATGTGATACCTGATAGGTAAGTTTAGTAAAACCTAAACCAATATCTTCACTTCCTGATCCTACCCAAACCGTTGCTTCATCGTTTCTTATTTTTTGTTTCTTTTTCCAAAAATTTATATCCAAAGGATCATCAATTTTTTCAACATTAGTCGCCCAAAATCTAACATGATGTCTTTTGCGCGGACTTTTTCCAATCGGCTCTTGGAATCCAATATCCTGCTTTCTGCCAAATAAATACAATGAACTAAAAGGAGCCCGAGGGTATGATTTGTTTGTCAAAGACTTGTTTACCATTTTAATTGAACTTTTTATTGTCAATTTATCTGCTTTTTGCCAACCAATTTGCTCAAACGCTTGTATCAAATTCGATTTTGAACCTAATAAAATGATATTCACCGGGTCAACTTCAATTCCGTCTAAGGCTTCAGTAAAACGCGGTATTCTTCCTTTGCGAATTATTAACGATGTAATTCGAATTACTCTAGGTAGAATAATGTAAGCCGACAGATAATAGGTAATCAGCAACGCTACTAACCATGGCAATCTCTCTTCCAATCGATCGAATATCTCAAAGACTATTAACCACACCACCATCGCCCCAACCGAACCAATCAAACCTCTTTTTATCCACCTAGTAATAATTTTCATATTTATCAGATATTTTTCCTCTTATTATATCAATCAGACTTAAGTCTATTAATAATTTTTAATAAAGAGTTAAAATATACCCATGTCTATCAAAAAAAATCTTCAATCACATCTTAAAACAGTTCAAAAACAACTATCTCTTCCACATCTTTCATTTTTAAAAATTGAAGAAATGGGGGCTGAAACTAAAAAAAAATTTGATCAAGCTGTTAACAGTCTCATGTCTAAACGTGGACTTTTTAAAAAAGTTTTTGTCCCCAAAAAATTTATTAAATTATGGCAACACAATGGTAAACAGTTTGTTTTACCTGTAAATATTCGCTATTTTTTAAGTGCTCCTTTTATTTATGGCATGTTTATTCCCGCGATTTTATGGAATATATTTATAGAAATTTATCACCAGATTTGTTTCCGGCTTTACGGGATTCCAACCGTTAAACCCAAGGATTATTTTTTATATGATCGACAACTATTGTCTTGTCTAAACCCCTGGGAAAAAATAAACTGCTATTACTGCTCTTACGTCAATAATCTCATTCATTATAGTGCTGAAATAGGGGGTAGGACAGAACGTTATTGGTGTCCCATTAAATATGTCAGGCGAGTTAAAGACACTCATTCTCAATACGCCAAATTTATCGACATAAAAGACGAAAAAGACTTTCGTAAAGAGTGGAACAAGCTTCGTGATTTTTCCGATATTTCAAAAGAAAAATGATTTTGGCAAAAAATTTATCCTATTCTTACGGAAATAATTACATCTTTAAGGATGCAAGTTTTTTCGTCGCTAAAAATAGTAAAGTTGGATTAGTTGGAGCCAATGGTTCTGGTAAATCAACTCTATTTAAACTGCTCACTAAAGAAGATTTCCCTGAAGAGGGGAAAATTACAATTAGTGGTCAAATTATGTCAGTTCCCCAAGAATTAAAACGTGACGACAAAATGGAACATGCGACTTCTGTTCGCAATTACCTCGACCCTGCCAATATTCACCAAGATTATGAAATACTTAAAATCTTAGCCAAATTAGAATTACCCCAATTATTACTTGATAATGCTCCCCAACATCTAAGTGGTGGTCAAAAAACCAAACTAGCTATCACCAAAGCTCTCCTGGCCGAGCCCGATATTTTACTTCTCGACGAACCTACTAATTTTCTTGATGCCTTTGGTAAAGCCTGGATGATGAGTTTCCTTGGTCGTTATCCAAAAACTTTAATAATTGTTTCCCATGATCTTGCCTTGCTTGATAAAAATATCGATAAAATTTTAGAAGTTAATTCTCAAACTAAAAAAATTGAAGAATACATTGGTAATTATTCTTTTTATGTCAAACTTAAAGGCGAAAGAGAAACAGTTTTAGCTCATCAAATCCATTCTCAAGAAAGACACATCGTTGAAATGAAAAAGGGATTATTAAAAATTTCTGGTAATCGATCAGAAAAAGGTGTCCGTCAAAAATTAAATTTAGCTAAAAGAATCGAAAAACTAGTTGAAGCTTTACCACAAGCACCACCAGAAGCTAAAAAAATAAAAATGAAGTTACCTAACCCTGCCTGGGTCGGAGAAGTCCCAATCATAGCTTTAGGTATTTCCAAGTCTTTTAGTGACAAAAAAGTCTTGGATAATGTTGATTTTGATATCAAAAGAGGAGAGCGAATTGCTTTAGTTGGTCAAAATGGTGCCGGTAAAAGTACTCTAATCAAAATCATTATGGGTATGTTTTTACCTGATAGTGGAGAAATATATAAAGACGAAAGATTAACTATTGGCTATTATTCACAAGAATTTGAAACTTTTGATTTTAATAAAAATCTTTTAGAGACAGTCAAAGACAAGTGTCAAATGGACGAAAAATCCCTCAGATCACTTTTGGGTAAATTTCTTTTTTCCAGTGACAAAGTATTTCAAAAAGTAGCTACTCTTTCTGGAGGAGAAAAAACTCGTCTATCCATTGCCACCTTATTGGCCAAAAACCATAATCTTTTAATTTTAGATGAACCAACAACTTATTTAGACGTACTATCCCAAAGACTGATTTTGGAAGCCTTAAAGTCATATCAAGGTGCCATGATTATTGTCAGCCATACCCCAGAATTTATATCAGAACTTAAACCTTCTCGTCAATTTTTACTTCCAGAAAATAAAATGGAACTGTGTCAGTATCCCCTAAGTTAGGCAAAAAAAAGAGCGCCTTACGACGCTCTTTAATTTAATTTATTAAAAAATTAGTATCCACCTTGGTTACCACCAAAATCATTGCGTGGTCCGCGGGAGAAATTATCTCTTCGTGGAGGTCTATCTTCCATAGGTTTAGCTTCGTTGACTTTGATAGTTCGGCCATCCAATTCTTTACCATCAAACATTTCGATGGCTTTGGCAAATGATTCCTCACTGTCCATTTCCACAAATCCGAAACCTTTTGATTGTCCAGAGAATTTATCTTTAATAACTATTGCTGATACGACCGTACCAGCCTGAGCAAAAGCTGCTCTAAGCGAATCGTCAGTGGTGGCATAAGCCAAACCGCCAACATACAATTTTTTTACCATTTTTTGTAAAAATTATTAATCCGTAGCGACTCTTTTCAATTATCTTGACAGAACCTCATCTACAGCGACTATTATAGCGTATTTCTCGCCAAATTGGAATGGTATAATAAATAGTTGTAATTATCCGCCAAAAATTACCTATGAAAATTATCCTTTTTCGCCATGGTGAAAAAGAAACAACATCAGACCCAAACGGCGATATCTCAATAATCCATTTGTCTAATAATGGTGTCAATCAAGTTAAAAAACTTAGCAAAGTACTTTCAGAAAAATTTACTCAACTTAAAAATTATCCAGTTATCTACTCTAGCCTTTACGCTAGATCAATTCAAAGCGCTCAAATAGTTCAATCATTTTTACATATTAAGGAAGTTGTCCCAGTATCTGAGTTTGGCGAATTTATTGCCTACAACAATTATCAAAATTCAAAAGAAATAAGGGAGTCTATTCAGTTACAAGCAGTCCAAAATCCAAACTGGATATCTCCTGAAACCAATCAGTCTTTAAGTCAAAACATAAATTTTTTTACCGATAAAATTAGAGAGCTGTGTTCAAAAAGTTCTGGTGATTTTGTACTAATTTCAACTCACGGAGGTATTATTCGCCATACTGTTTATTCTCTCAAGCCAGAATATCGACCTAATAATGATTTTATTCAACAATCAAAAATTCATGAAGCCGGGTATACTATTTTAGATTACGATGGTAACAATTTTTCTGTAGACGAATTTAATGTTTATGATTATTTATGAAACACGAATTTAATTTAGCTGTTAAATTGTGTGAAAAATTACCTTTTGATTTGACCTTCTTTGCCAAAAATGGTCGTTGTCAAATGGTTGACCACTATTGTCCAAATCAAATACGAAATAACAATACTGATTTGATAATCTGTCGTAAAAAAACCACCACTACCATCCCTTTGACCGAAAATCTAGCCTAAAAATCAGATTTTTTATTCAATATTAAAAAAAATAACGTTATTGTTAAAATAACCAACAGAGAAATTAAATCACTTATTTTCCCTTGGGCAATTTGAGGCCAAAATTCTTCTAACCCTAATATCCGAAAATAATTCAAATACTTAATATCACCCTTAATTATCGATAAAAAAAATAGAATACAATTATGAATAATAGCTGAAAACAAGAATAAGCGTAAAATACTTTTAATAATTTTTTTAAACATAATTTATTATATCTTTTTTACCCCTTGACAATAATGTTATCTAGTTCTAACATATAGTTAGAAATAAATAACATATGAAAACTAAAATTAAAGAATTTCGAGCAAAATTAAATCTAACTCAAGATCAATTGGCCAATCTAGTCAACGTTCGTCGAGAAACAATTGTTTTTCTAGAACAGGGGAAATATAACCCCTCTTTAAAATTAGCCCATGATGTCGCCCTCGCCCTCAAAACATCAATTGATAATCTATTTATTTTTTGAAGTTGCTACTTACTATTTACTAATTAACTAAATACTAAATATGATAGGAAATCCAAAATGGTTTTATCCAAGAAAATATACCGGTTGGGGGCTAACCCCTAGTTGCTGGCAAGGCTGGGCTTATATATTTATTTTTTTAATACCAGTCGCTATTATAAATTCACTTTCAATAAGTCAAAATAATAAACAATATTTTACTATTGCCTGGACTGGCTTGTTAATTGCCGACACAATTCATATCATGTCTCAAATTAAAAAGGACGAAAGAGAACGGCTTCATGAGGCCATTTCCGACCGAAACGCCCTATGGTTTATTATTACTATTTTGGCCGTAGGTATGATTTATCAGGCAGCCAACAAGTCGTCTTGTTCTATTAATCCCATCGATCCAATCATTTTAATTGCACTTCTTGGCGGAACTTTAATCAAAGCCGTAACTCAATTTTATTTGAGGGATAAATAAAAAAACAAAAAAACTAGCCACTTAGTATACTTAATTGATGAAAAAAAATAAGCTTACTTTAAGTAAGCCTAACTGGTCTTTTATAGTTCTTGTTTCAATTTTATTTATTACTTGTGGTTTTTTTGTCTATAAATGGCGTCAAAGTCAAGCATCTCTCAACCAAATTGAAACTAACTATCAAACTCTTTTAAATTTAAAAAAAGACTTAGACAGTTATTTAGCTTCTGCCAGTGCCGAAGTTAATCTACTTAAATCAGACAATCAGTTTGTAAAAAATAACCAGCTTCAAAAAGAGATAAAAGATATAAAATCTGGTTTTTCAAAAGCCCTAACCGTTTACGAAGATATTGTCGATCTTCGGGACTCAAAAGTAAGAGTCAATACTTTTGAAACTCTCTTTAGTGGAGTCCTCTCTGATTTAAGTCAGTTTAAATACGACGAGTCTTTGTTAAAAATTGCCTCACTTTCTGCCAAATTAGCTCAAGAACGTCAAAAAAGTTTAGCTAGCGTTGGCTCAATTAATCCTGAAAATATTGTCGAAAATAGTGCTCCTCCCAACAGTGGTTTTTCTCGCCAAAAAGTTAAAGTCGGGAATAGTTTTTTTATTGTTGATATTGTTGCCGCTGATCTTAATTCCACCAAAATTATTGTCGATACTGCTTCCGATAGTGACTGTGCCGACAATTGCCCTGTTTTACCTCTTTCTACATATATTTCTCGAAATAACGCTTTTGCTGGCATCAATGGCTCTTACTTTTGTCCAGCTTCTTATCCTTCTTGTGCTTCTAAAAAAAATTCTTTTGACACCCTTCTTATGAACAAAAATAAAAAATATTTCAATTCTGATAACAATGTTTATAGTACTGTCCCGGCTGTTATTTTTTCTGGTAATACAGCTCGTTTTGTGACTCAATCTCTTCAATGGGGTAGAGACACTGGAGTCGATTCGGTTCTGGCCAACTATCCTCTTTTGGTTTTAAACGGAAGTCAAGCTACTGGCGACAGTAGTGATAGCAAACTTTCTTCTACAGGCAATAGAGGTTTCATCGCTAATAAAGGTTCTACTGTTTACATTGGTGTTGTCCGAGGAGTTTCAGTTGTTGGTGCTGCCAAAGTATTAGTAGAAATGAAAATGGATAATGCTCTGAATCTTGATAGTGGTGGTTCTACTGCCCTATGGTCTGGTGGTTACAAATACGGTCCTGGTCGCGACATCCCCAATGCCATTCTCTTTGTTCGAAAATAAAAAATCTGACAATCTGACAAACTGAAAAGCTGAGATCTAAATTTTGCTTTGCAAAATTAAGCTTTTTCCCGTCATTTCCACCGGTTTTCCAACTCCCATTATTTCCAAAACTGTTGGGGCAATATCTTGAAGTCCACCATCTTTTACTTTTCCGTCAATTCCAATAAACGATACTTTAATTGGGTTAAATCCATGAGACACATCAACTTCACCGTTTTCATAAAGCATATTTTCAGCATTTCCATGATCAGCCCCAACAATTACGACATAATCATTTTTAATCCCCTTATCAACAATTTTTCCAACTTCTTGGTCGACTACTTCACAAGCTTTTTTAATTGCCTCAAATTTTCCACTATGACCGACCAGGTCTGCATTAGCAAAATTTACTAAAATAAAATCATATTTGCCGATATTTTCTAGCACTTTTTGCCCAACCTCGGGTGCCGACATTTCTGGTTGTAAATCATAAGAGGAGACTTTTGGACTTGGTACCATAATTCTGTCTTCTCCCTCATATTTAGTTTCCAATTGAGAATTAAAGAAAAAAGTTACATGAGCATATTTTTCGGTCTCCGCAATTTTTATTTGTTTTTTACCATTTTTTGACAATACCTCACTCAAATTATTCACCACATTTTCCGGTAAATATGCCACTGGCAAATCCCAACTTTCATCATACCTTCCCATACAAACCCATGTTAAATCTAAACCAGATTGAAATTCTATCGGACAAAGAGCTTGTCGAGTCATCATCGCCGTAATTTGACGTGATCTATCAGTTCTAAAATTAAACCAAATAAATGAATCACCTGATTTTAATAATCCGGTTTTATCAATTATTGTTGGTTGGACATAATAATCAGTTGCGTCACCACGATCGTAGGCCATGTTTATTGCTTCCAATGCATCTTTGGCTTCAAATCCTTCGCCTTTAGTCCATAGTTCTGCCGCCATTTGAGTTCTATCCCAGTTAGTGTCTCTATCCATTGAATAATATCGACCAGATACTGAAACAATTTTTCCTACCCCAATTTCTTTTATTTTTTCATTCAATTCATTCACATAACCAGTTGCAGATTTTTCTGGTACATCTCGACCGTCCAATACTAAATGAATATAAACTTTACTCAAATTATTATCTTTGGCCAACTTCAATAAAGCATATAAGTGATTCACATCAGAGTGGACTCCAGCATCAGAAAATAGCCCTGCCAAGTGTAGTGCTGAACTATTTTTTTGACAATTTTTTATGGCTTGTAACAGTGCTGGATTTGTAAAAAAACTTCCATCCTTTATTGCATTATTTATCATTTCTTGTGGTTGCCAGACAATTCGTCCTGCTCCCATCGTCAAATGACCAACTTCACTTCCACCCTGTGACCCATCCGGATTTCCCACATCTCGACCAGTACATTTCAATAGTGCACTTGGATATTCCTTTATATATTTATCTGCATTAGGGGTGTTGGCTTCCATTATGGCATTACCATAAGGATTGGTCGAATAACCCCAACCATCCCTCACTATCAAAATTACTTTTTTATTTTTCATAAAAAACATTATTTTTTAAAGTCTCCCTTGTCAAAGGGAGATTTAGAGGGATTGAAGTTCTTCTTCAATTCTCATTAATCGATTGTATTTACAAACCCTCTCTCCTCGAGTTGGTCCTACTTTTATATAAGCCGAATTAACTGCCACAGCCAAATCAACCAAGAAGGTATCATTCGTTTCACCACCACCGCGGTGTGAGGGCATTGTCATTAGCCCGTGTTTGTTGGCCAATAAACAGCAATCCATTGTTTCAGTTAAAGTTCCGGCTTGGTTAAGTTTAATCAAAATTGCGGTAGCAGCTTTTGTGTCGATAGCCTTTTGCCAAAGCGTGGTATTTGTCACTGTTAAGTCATCAGCAATTAAGGGAAATTTTCCATTTATAGCCTCTACCATTTTTGGCCAATTATCCCAATCAAATTCTGACAACATATCTTCCATGGTTGCAATTTTATATTTTTCAATCCAAGGTCTGTAATAGGCAATCAATTCTTCAGAGGTTAATTCTTTTCCTTCAAGTCTCAAAGTGTATTTACCAGTTTCTTGTGAATAAAATTCACTTGCAGCTGCATCAATTCCAACCCCTGCATCCACTCCGGGGGTATAACCCGCGTTACTTATTGCTTGAGTCAAATATTCCATTGGTTTTTCGTTAGAAGTTATTCCATTTGGAGCAAATGCACCCTCATTACCTACGTTGGTGGACAATTTTTCTGCTTTCAAAATATTTTTTAAAGCATTATAAATTTCCATTTCCATTCGTACATTTTCAGCTGCGGTTTTGTCACCCATAGCCCCCACCATAAATTCTTGCAAATCAGTAGTTTCATCAGCATGTTTTCCCCCTTCAATCATCACAATCATTGGTTTGGGCAATTTCCACCCAATATCACCAACACCATAAGTTTTTCTTAAATATTTATAAAGTGGCATTTTTTCCTCGCTTGCTTGGGCTCGACATACCGCCAAAGATACTCCCAACATTGCGTTTCCACCCAACACAGCCTTATTAATAGTGCCATCAACTTCAATCATTTTATTATCAATTGCTCTTTGATCAGAAGCCTCCATTCCTAGTAAAATTTCTTTTATTTTTCCGTTAATATTGGCAATTGCATTCAACATTCCTTTGCCATTGTAACGAGTTTTGTCTCCGTCCAATAACACAGTTGCTTCTTTTGATCCAGCACTGGCTCCATAACTAACTGAGGCTTCTCCAATAGCACCACTTTCCAACGTTACGGTTACTTCCAAACTGGGAGCTCCACCACTAGCTAATATTTCTCGAGCGAAAATGTTTTGTATTTTTGACATATTTTTCAAATTAAATAATTATTAATTGCATTCCATTATAACTCAATACTAATTAGATTCGCACCATTGTCTAAATTCTATACAATCGAGATTTTTATTAAATACCACCTTATAAACTCCATCATATTCTCCAGATTTATCTTTTAAAAACCAATGTGCGATACCTATTTTCCCGTCCACGGCAACACAATCCATTTCTAGCTTAATAATTTCTTAATTTTTAATTTCTTTCCAAAAATTCA
>CAYSTF010000004.1:0-15807 GCA_964434125.1 uncultured Gammaproteobacteria bacterium | reverse complement strand
CATAAAGAAGAAACTTCGATCGACACCACCTGAAGTTTCCGTTATCCAAGGAACATATTTTTCTTGAGTGACAGGGTCAGTGTAAGATAAATCTTGATTACTAAATTTAGAATGTTGAGTTAAATCATAATCGCCACGCCAATGAATTCCTTCCATTTCGGCCCAACCCCAAGGAGCGTGATATTCAATATCAAAGGCCTTTTTGGCATAAAAAGCTAATTCGTCTGATTCATGTTGACGAAATCGTAAATTTTTACTGTTATTAAAAAGTGATTTATACCAACTTATTCGATTTTCTTTCCAGTATTCAAACCATTTGTCCATGTCATTTGGGTGAACAAAATATTGAATATCCCACTGTTCAAATTCACGAGTGCGATACAGAAAATTTTTGGGAGTGATTTCATTTCGAAAGGCTTTACCAATTTGAGCAATTCCAAAAGGAATTTTTACTCGAGTTGAATCAACTATGTTTTTGAAATCAAGATATATTGTTTGACAAGCCTCCCCTCTTAAATATGCGTGAAGTTTTTCGCCCTCAATAACTCCAATTTCAGTTTCGAACAAAATGTTATATTTTCTACCTTCAGTAAATTGGCCACCACATTCGGGGCATTTGGAGGGATCATCTAATAGATCGGGTCGATATCTTTTGTGACATTTTTTACATTCAACCATAACGTCGGCAAAATTTTTGATATGACCAGAAGCCTCCCAAACTCGAGGGTGGGTAATGATTGATCCGTCGATTCCGACTACATCACGGCGTTTGACAACATTTTCTTGCCACCAAATATTTTTCCAGTTTAGTTTCATCTGAGAACCAATTGGGCCATAGTCATAAAAACCCTGAACACCGCCGTAGATTTCAGAATTTTGAAAAATAATTCCTCGACGTTTACACAAACTGGTTATTTTGCTGACGATATCTGTTTGGTTATTTTCGGCCATATTTGTATTATAGCTTATTATTTAAATAGCTTGTTACTTTCAAGTGGTTTTTCGATAATCGATTCAAAAAACCTTTTTATAAATTTTTGGCTGATTTTGTAGTCCTTTTTAGCAAAATTATCTTTTATCTCTTGAGGGACACCAAATCCAAGTACTTCTAAAAAATATATTTCATTTTGAATATATTGATGGATTAAATTTTTATTGATGGCATTGATTATATTTTTTGAAATATCAAAGATTTTTTCAATTTGTTGATTTTCGGCAATAAATTGATTAACAATTTCAAGAAAATAAAATAGGAGATTTAATTGAGCCAGATTCTTGTCCGTTTGTAAAAAAGAATCAATATTTTGAGTTTCTGAAATCCAAAAAAAATTGTTTTTTTGATAAAGTTGAACTTTAATAATATTTCCTAGTTGAAGATTGCCAAGGCGACTACTTTTGATACTTTTAGCTCCTTTGGCGAGAGCAACTATCTTCCCTATCTTCGGTGTTAATAGAGTAATGACTAGATCTGCTTCTTTTGAGGTTTTTTTGTTAATAACAATACCAACAGTTGATATGTGCCTGTCCATTTAAAGTGAAAACTTGATCGTTTTGTCAGCGATCCAGTCAAACTTTGGTAATTCTTTACCGTTGATGGTTATTTGATATTCAACCGCCTTGGTACCAGGTTGTTTTTGAAGTAGTAGAGTGTAGCTCTGTCCAACTTTTACTCCTGATGTGTATTCGATTGAAGTTTTAATATTGGATTTTGGATTTAACCCAAACTTGTTACCGTAAAAACCTTCAAAAACTTGTTTATTAAGTTCTTCGTATTGAACTGTTTCGACTTCCGAACCAGTCATCTTGATTAATTTTGAATCCATTGGGGTGTAAAACCTAAATAAGTCTCGATAAACAGAGGCATTTAGGCACAAATCCCCTTTTTCCAAATTACAATTTGATCCTGGTGAGGGGTTGGTATAAGTAATATTTATTTTGTGAGTTGCAACTCCGTTTTGAATTTTAATATCGTGATTAATTTTTTGAGTGATAAAAATATTACTTTTAGCACTAGCAAAATTTGTGTCATTTAAATGTAAATAATCAGTATTTATGTCGGAATCGATAATTTTACCGGTAATATTTGCCATGTTCCCTATTTGTTGCATTTGGTCATCAGGAAAATAAATCATAACATGTTTTTCGTTAATATTTTCAAACAAGGTTTGGATCAAGGGGGCCATTTTGTTTTTTTCTGATCCCATTACATTAGCCAATAAGGCTGACATCAGCGGATTCATAAAGTCTTTTCGATTAGGCTCAATATAATTTCGAGGTCGACCAGACATCCATTGTAAATCATAGATAATTGAAGGACAGCCGTCGCATCGTTTATCAGGATTGGCAGTAAAAGTTCCGACACGAGTATCAAGTTTTCCCAAGACTCTAACCATGTCAACTAGAATTTCAGTGTCAATTGCGACCACGGCGTCAAATTTGTTTTTGCTGCCCATAACTTTAGTGTATTGATCTAAAAATATTTTGGCATTTGTCGGGAAGTCTGGCGATAAGTTGCTATCACGAAGGTTGAGATAAGGAACATTAATATGATAACTTTTGATTAGTCTTGGTGCCGGGACTCGGCTATTTATTTTGTCATCAAGATCGTAGATATTACTGGCTGTCCCAGGAGTGACTTTGCCGTTTTTGACGGTCATAGTGCTATAAGCTGTCCAAAAACCGCCACTAGGTCTAAGTTCACCATCGTTTTGAAAAATCATTAAATAATTTCTGGGACTGTCTTTACCTAAGAGCCAAGATACTTTGGTCAACAGTGGCTTACTATTTTTGATATATTGATACACTTGGGAAATCAAATCTTGAGCTTGGTTTATTTTTGACTTAACCTCGATACCTCTTATATTTTCAGGATAGCGTGAGGCGTCGATTCTATTGATTGAATCGTTGATATTGGATATTTTGGATTCTATGGTGTCAAAGTGAGGAATTAAACTTTCAATCGATTGGGTTAAGAATTCTATTCGATCTTCGGTAGTGTCAGCCGAACTGGTAGCAGCTCCTTTAATTCCTAGAAAATCTTTATAAGGTTCAATAGCAGTAATTAATATATTGCCGGTCTCTAGACCGTTGTCTGCAATGGTTATTGTTTCTTGGCCATCTTTGTAATAGTTTTTGACAACTGGAAGCGACCCGACCAATTTAAGTTTGGAATAAGTCGTTTTTATTTGAGATAAATGTTGGTTAAGATTGGCTAAATTTATTTTTACTTGATCGAGATCATTGTCATTTACTGATTGTTTTAGTTTATCAACTTCAGTTTTGGCGTTTTCAAACTGAGATAAAAGTTGTTTCCCTGGTATATAAGCAGCTAAGAAAATAAAAGCAGAGATGGCCAAAATTACAACCAAAACAATGGTTATAATTTTTACTATTCGATTTTTTTTGTTGCTAACCTTTTTACCAATTTTAGTATTTGCAGTTTTGGTGATTAAATCCATCGAGTAATTTTAAACAATTTAAAATATTTTTACTAGTTACATAAAATTTAACCAAGAGTGATTAAACTTTATGATGTAAATTAGTTTCTGATTTAGTAAATATTTTGTTTAGTTGACGATTTATTTGACCGAGGCGGTTGACAACAGAGTTGTTGGTCAGTGAAAGAAGAGTATTTATAACCATAAATAGCTTATCCTGTTGAGATATACTAGGATCTTGAAAGTCTAACGGAGATGGGTCATAAAGAAGAGCATAAAGATTGGCCTCAAATTCTTCTTCATGGATAAAATCTTTATCATTAAAAAGTTTCATTTTGTGTTTTGAATAAGTTTTTCTATCTTTTTGAGAAAAATGATAAGTTTCGTGAGCTAAGGTAAATAAGTGTTCTTGTTGATTTGTGACTGACGGAGAAACGACAATTGTTCTTCTGGAGGAGTCACAAAAACCTCCAATTTTATCTATGTTTTTGGCAATCCGAACATCCTCTGAATCCGGAGGATGGCGGGAAATAAATTTATCTATTTTTTCGGGAGTGTCAATATATTTTCCCATTCTAAATATTATGTATTTTTTAAGAGCGTCAATTGACGGTGGCTTGGTAAAAGGATCGGGTAAATGAGTTTCAGTAATGATAATTGCTTGTTCTAGGCCAATATATTCTGATAAAACTTCAAAGTTTTTAGCAGTTGTTGCTGATAGTCCGGTATACAATTCATAATCACCGGCATGATCCCAATCTGATGAGGTAGGTTCTTGTACTCCATATTTTGACATCATGGCGGTTTTTAGTTCAAATAGCGATGTTAATTTTTTACCAGGTGTAAAATTTATTTGATATTTTTCGAATAAATGTGAAGAATTTGGGTTCTGTACTAATTGTTGGCAAATTTCTCGATAAGTCAACGAAGGGGCAATAACTTGTTCTGGATTTTGTGGTTGATTAGGTTGAGCGATTTGTCTTGATGTTTCTTGATTGATTGTAGGATTAAAACCTTCACCGATTTCCATACTTTATTAAATCACTAAAACAGTCAAAAGCAAAATAATTTACCAGCGAGAAATCATACACAAAGGTGTTTTGAGTATAATCAATAATTCTTTACCAATTGATTGGTTCCTAATATATTTTGAATCGAGTTTGGCTCTTTGTTCAAAATTTAGATCATTTCTACCCGATGTTTGCCAAAGACCAGTTATGCCAGGTTTGACAGAACGAATATCATCGATATATTTTTTTGTTAGTGGATATTTTTTCTCATATTCTTGCAGTTCTTCTTCTCGATAAGCTCTAGGTCCGACTAAACTCATCTCCCCTTTTAAAACATTTATTAGTTGAGGAAATTCATCAACTGATGTAGCTCTAATTATTTTTCCAATTGGAGTTATGCGAGGATCTTCTGACATTGGTAATTTCCACCCCGCATCTTTATATTTTTTCCAAAGTTCGGGGTAATTCTCTCTCAATCTTTTATCGTTATCGCCAGTATACATTGATCGAAATTTATACATCCAAAATTCTTGGTTTCTTCTGGTAACTCTTTTTTGTCTAAAGAAAACTGGTCCTGGAGAAGTTAGTTTTATTAGAATTATCGTTACTAATAATAATGGTGAAAAAATAATTATAAGAAAAATTGAACTAAAGATGTCAACTAATCTTTTAAATAAACGAAAACAGAATTTTTTATATTTCATTATGTTTAGAAAAATATTTTTTTAACTTTTTGTTTTTAATAAATTGGTGAACCATTTCTTTTACCTTATAACTATTATCAGAGGATAAACTGGTTACTAGTAGTCCATCTGGAGTATCAATGATAGCCAGATTGTTAACATCAATTAATCCAATGATTTTATTTCTTTGAGCAGAAATAAGACAATTTTTAGAATCTATTTGGAGGAATTGAGTGTCAGAATCCAGTGTGGCAATACCGGATGAATTTTTACCTAATAAGCGATAAATAGAATTCCATTCTCCGGCGTCATTCCATTCAAAATTGCCAGGAATGACTAGTAAATGTTGACTTTTTTCGGCTAAGAGTTTGTCAAAGGAAAGATCGGGTGATTTTTTGTAAACGAGTTTTGTCGTTTTTGGGTTTATCTTTGATGATTCAAGTTTTTTTAGAAACTCAATATATTCCGGTTGAATTTGTTGAAATTCCGTTAGAATGTCGGGGATAGTAAAGGTGTGGATACTTGAGTTCCATAAGGCTCCTTTTTTAACCAGATTTTGAGCAATTTCTTGGCTAGGTTTTTCCATAAAAAGAGCTACCTTGGAAAAGGGTTGATTTTTTTGCTGGGGTAAAATATAGCCAAACGATGGATTGACAAAGGTCGGTTTGATACCAATTGTAACTATTTGGTGGTATTCATTGGCCAATTTAACACTTTTACTAATTATTTTTTTAAATCTTAAGTTTTGTTTTATATAGTGATCCGAGGGCATGGTAGTAATGGTAGCCAGCGGATCAATTCTTTTTATATGATTAATGGCAAAAATTATTGCCATGGCGGTGTTCTTTTTAATAGGTTCAAAAATAAAATTAGACGATGGGATTTTGTTGCCGATTATTTTTAAGGTTTTTTCTTGGTAATCAGAATTGGATATTATAAAAATATTTTTTGAATTACAAATTTTTTTGGCTCGATTTAAAGTTTGTTCAAGTAAGCTTTTATTTTTAAAAAGTTTAAGAAATTGCTTTGGATGTTGGTATCGAGAAACTGGCCACAAACGATGACCACTACCTCCAGATAAAATTACTATAAAGTGTTGTGATGTTGTTGCCATAGTGTTTCGATGGTGTGTTTAAAGTTTAGCATAAAGTTTTTGGTAGAAAACCTAAGAGCATTGGCGACACAATCAGTTTGGGAAAATGATTGTGAATCGAAATTTTTTAAAGCCAGACAAAGAGATTTAACAGTTTGATGATTAAAAAATAAACCGGTTTTATTGGGAATAACCGTTTCGGTTAGTCCTCCTTTTTTGTAAGCAATAACTGGACGACCACAGGCTTGAGCTTCAATTGGGGTGAGACCGTAGTCTTCAAGTTGAGGACAAATAATTGCTTGGCAATTTTGATATAGTGTTTTAAGTTTTTTATCAGAAACTTTGCCCAAAAAAACAATATTTGATGCTTTTATTTTGTTGACTAAACTTAATAATTTATTTTTGTCTCTACCGCTACCAACAATTATGAGTTTTTTGTGAAGTTGATGACAAGCCTTAATGGCTAGATCAACTTTTTTGTGGGCTACAAGTCTAGATACTATTAAAAAATAATTAGAAGTCGAATTAATGTTAGTTGGGACAAAAAATTCAGTATCAACTCCTGGATAAACTATTTGACTAGATCTTTGGTAATGTTTTGAAATACGTGATTGAACCGTTTTGGAATTACACAACAGATAATCTGGTCTATGGCTATAAATATAATCAATTTTTTGATATTGACGTAATATTGGTGACAAAAATTTATAATTATTTGGTGTTTGATAAAGATAACGATTGGTATTGTGGTAATAACAAATAAATAACGTTTGGGGTGAAGTCAAAAGGCAGTGGCCCATGGCCGAGGTGGTAGAAATAACAATATCAAATTGAGAAAAATCAAATTTTTCTAAAGCTATTGAATAAAACGGAGTATAAAAAACGGGATTTTTTTGACTAAAAGGAAATCGCTGGAGACAAGAGGTGTTAATTTTCGTATTTGGAGGTAACCAGTTGGTTTTTGAAGGATCGTGGATAATGGTGTAAACGGCGGCTCCTGGATAGATTTTTAAGATATCCAATAAGACTCTTTCTGCTCCTCCCCATTGATTAAGCCAATCATAATAAATAGCAATTTTTAGATTTTTAATATCCAATTTCTAATTTTTAATATTTAATATTTTTTTGTAAACATCAAAAGTTTGTAAAGCGGTTATGTCCCAAGAATATTTTTGAACCTGGAGATATCCCAGTTTTATCATTTGTTGTCGTAATTTGGGTGATTTTTTAAGTTTGGTTATTTGTTTTATCAATTGATGATGGTCGTGGGGATTAAAATATAAAACAGAGTTTTGGTAAATTTCGGGTAAACAACTACTATCTGAAGAAATTACTGGACAACCCAGTGCCATGGCCTCTAAACCGGTAAGGCTAAATCCTTCCATTAAAGAGGGATGAACCAATGCTAGGGCATGGGAATAAATTTTTTGAAAATCTTTGTCGGCAACATAACCCAAGAATTCAACTTGTGTATTTAAATGATTTTGATCTACTAGTTCTTCAATTTTTTGACTAAAATAATTCCGAGCACAAATAATTTTCAGTTTGACATCGGGGATTAGTTTGAGTGCTTTGAGTATTATTTCAATATTTTTATGTGGGTAAAGATTGCCAGTATAAATAATATAATTTCTAATTTCTAATTTTGAATTTTGAATTTTGGAAACATTTTTGAGGAAATCAGGATCAACGGCTTCGTGAGTAGTAGTGACATTGATAGGTTTTAAATAAAAATTTTTTAAAAGATAATCTCGCCAAAAATTGCTGGGAACAATAATATTGTTGTGTTTAATAATAAAATTTGTAAATATACGATAAAAAAAATATTTAGGCCAATAAACTAGGCTATTTTTGGTTGAATTTTGGGGGCCTTTGAAAAAATGTTTTATAAGATCGTGGATAGTGATAACACTTTTACCAAAATACAAAATTGGTTTATTAAAGTGAGTAAAATGAACCAAGTCGGGTTTTAACCGATACAGTATGGTAGGTAATAAAATTTGTTCTTTGAGTGAATAATGTTTAATGTCCGTAACTAGGTAATTAAAATTATTTCCTAAATCTTTTTTTACTTCTGATTCTAAATCTTTATAAACCAAAAGTGTAAATTTAAAGTCTGAAAAATTAGGTAAATTTTTTAGAGCAATTAATAAATTCTTAGTATATCGGCCAATTCCGGTATGTTTGGGGCCATATAGTCGAGTGTCGATTACAATATGTTTCACTTTTTATTAAATTAGAATATATAAAAAATTATAAATATTTTGCCCTAAAGACTCTTTTAAATTCTAATATATTAATTCCTTGCATCACCAAAAAACGAGTCAGAATGTTGTATTTTGGAAAAAGGTTTTGCTGGTAAAAAATTCTCATTGCTTGGGTGCTAGCCTGAGCAGCCATAATTTTAGTTTTACGAGTGGCCAAGGAGAGATGTTTACTTTTGTTGATAATTCCTGAAGAAATTCCTTGAAAATGAAAAATTTTGGTATGAGGATAAAAATAAAGATTAAAGTTATTTTGTTTGAGTTGGTAACAAAAATCTAGATCTTCACCATAAAAAAAATATTTTTCATTCCACCAACCAATAGTGTTTCCAACAAATCTTTTGACCATCAAAAAAGCTCCAACACAAGCTTCAATTTGGTGGGTAGTGTTTAAATCAAGATGACCCAAAAAATAACCAGAAAATAGTTTTGATTTTGGAAATAATTTGGAAATATGGGAAAAATAACAAAATGATCTCCAAGGGGTAGGAAATCCCCGGTGACATTCTGGTTGCATTTTTTTGGTTAAAACTAGATCAATTCGACAAGTGGCAGCGTCAACTTTTTTGTTTTGATTGAAAAAATCAATCATTTTTTTTAGGGTATATTTTTGGACAACAGTATCAGGGTTTAGAAATAAAACGTAATTTGAATTTGGGTTGGTGACAGTCAGACCTTGGTTGTTGCCATGAGCAAACCCTTTATTGGTTTTAAGTAATAAATATTTAGTATTTAAACTTTTAGTTGATTTGGCTAGTTGGATACTGTTATCCGTAGAATTATTGTCTACGACAATAATTTCATAAGAGTATTTCCCAAAATCTGATTTATCAATACTTTCAAGACATTTTTTTAGATAATCAGATGAGTTGTAGTTAAGAATTATTATTGATAAATCCATAAATATTTTAGTTGGTGATTTTTTGGTAAATCTGACTTAGTCCATTGACGCTATTTTGATAAGAATACTTTTGGCGAATCAAAAGGTTGGCTTCTTCACCCATCTTGTTTCGAGTTTTGTCATCTTTGAGCAATTTAATAGTATTAGCGGCGACTTGTTTATAATCGCAGACGATAGAATGTTTAAAATTGTCAATTTTTATTCCACCCATACCTTCTGGTGTGGTTACGATTGGTAGTCGACAAGCCATGGCTTCCAAAAATTTGTTTCGAGTTCCTCCCCCACTACCCATGGGCGCAAGTAGTACCCAGCAATACTGATAATAATACATAGGATCGTGTGCTTGGCCGTCGAAATCGGCTTCTTCAACAATGACATCTTTTGAGCGATAGTGTTGGTAGTAGTCGGGTGCGTGTCGGCCAATTATAAAAAGTTTACAATTAGGAATAGTTTTTTTAATTTCTGGCCAGGAATCTTTAATAATCATTTCAACTGATTCTCGATTTTGCATCCATTTCATGTTTGAAACTCCAAATAGAATCGAAGGAAATTTACTCTTGGGAGTTTTGGGTTTTGATTCAAAAAATTTATTGTCGACTCCATTTTGAAAAAGTTCGATATCTTTTCTTTTGGTAATTTTGGAAATTAATTCTTGATCTTCTTGGGCAAAAGCGACAACAGTTCGGGTTTTTTTCCAATAATAAGTTTCCCAATATTTTAGCTTGAAAACATCAAGCCACAAAAATGGTGAAATAAGTTTTTTCCAACCTTGGACAGTTTCGACATAGTGTTGGTATACGGCATATTCAACAGTTAGGTCAACTAGTACTATGGGAGTTTTGGTTTTGGGAATATTGGGCATTGGGTAAAAACAATCACAATGGATTAAGTCAAAAGAGTTATTATCAAGCTCCTTTTTTATAGCTTTTCGAAAATTTTTGTTTATATGTTTGGCAACTAAAAAAGGATAAGGGCTAAGAGCAGTCAACAAAATGTTTCTGAAGTTCCAAGTCTTCCCTCTTTTAACCACAATAACTTTTGAACAGTATTGTTTGACATCATCTAAACCTTCCTCATCAGGGCTGAGGCAAATTAGGGTAATATCGTTGTCAGGAGATAAATATTTTATTGAATAAAAAGAGCTATTCTGACCACCAGATTGAGAAAGTCTGGGTATGTAGGGAGTAATCATTAAGATTTTTCTTTTTGTTTTAGTCATTTTTTAGTGTTAATGATTGATAATGTAGACCTATCATAATCCAAAATAAATAAGCTGTTTTTGAAGCCTCAAAAACATCGATAAAAATGGCATTGGCCATAGTGGTTAGCAATCCTCCCAGAAAAATTATTGATAGTAAATTGTAGCTGGTAGGAGTTTTTTTCAAAAGAAGTGGAATAGTTTTTAAAATAAAAAACAAACTAATGGCAAAGAAAGAAATAAATCCAAATAAACCAGTTTCGCCGAGGTTTCTAAGATAGTCATTGTCTGTTGCGAGAGTAATAGATCCTGGTCCACTCCCCAACAAAGGGTTTCTTTTTAAGGCAGTGACAGCTCGAGGCCATTCGGCATTGAAACGTATTTCACCTGACCGAGCCACACCAACATCAGCATCAACTTCTGGATAAGGTTCTGGTTGATGTCTGACTATTGTTGGAATTGGAGTGGTTTTGGCAATAATTGGAGTTACTGTGATTGGTTTGATAGAAGTAGGAATCGGAGTAATTGATGAAGTAACTGGTTTTTTAGTTGATTCATTAGTAAAAAATTGATTTTTTAGGGCTGGGATTGTAGCTAGTAGTCGCTGGCTAAGATCGTCTGATTGGAAAATACTAAAGACAACTAATGAGGCAATCGGGACAATCCACCAATATTTTTTTAGAAAAAACAAAGTAAAAATGACGCCACCAAGGAAAGCAAACGTTGAAATTCGTGAAGCAGTAAAAGTAAATATTTGATAAATTGGCAACCAAGATAAAAGACTAACAATTTTTATTGTTTTATTTTTGGATATAAGCGCTACTCCTAAAATAATTATTAATACTACACTTAAGAAAGCCGCTAGATCGTAGTGTCCAGCGAAAGTGGCGCTGATACGAGTCCAAATATTCATTTGAAGTAGTTGGCCCTTTGAAAACTCTGAATTCATGGTCGAAATTATGGGGAAATTAAAATATTTTTGACCGTAACCATAGACAGAAACTAAGATTGATGAAAAAAGAGTAAAGATATATAAAAATTTAAAATCAAAAAGTGTTTTGACAGATTCTATAGTAATAAAAAATAGAGACATGTATTCAAAACGGCGAGCTAAATGGAGTAACAAAAGCTTTAGGGGTTCTGTTTGATAAATTAAGGCAGCGTTTATAAAACTGATAGTTATGGCGACAAAATAAACCATAAAAAACCAGGTAATTTTTTGTCTAAAAAAGGGAAAACGGTTTTTTATCTGAAATATTAACCAAATAAGTATTGCCAGTGCGATGACAATATCGTCAAGTCGAATAGCAACATAAGTTCCTTTAACACTTAAAAGAGGAAACTTTGGATACAAAGGAATAAATAAAATTAAAACGGCAATTAATGGACGAAAAATGTTTATATTTTTGAACATGCTTGAAGGTAGACAGGAGAAAAATGAATAATAGAACGAGTAAAGGCGTTTATTTTTAACAACATTTTAACAAAAGGGTATTGCCAAGGAGGTCGATGTTTATTAAAAAAAGAAAGTATACCTCGATATTCGTTCAAAATCGGGTCAAGTCGACTGGTGGCCGAAGCACCACCAAGATGGATTATTTGGGGGCCAATTAGATACCAAACCTGGTTGTTAGGTGTTGACTGTTTGATTCGATAAGATAGCTCAACCTCTTCACCATACATAAAATAATCTTCGTCGAAACCACCAGTTTTATCTAATAGTGGTTTTCGAGTAAGCATAAAAGCGCCGGTGACCCAATCTTGAGTGTGGTCAAAGGTAAAAAACTTGTCCTTGGTATAAAAGTGGGGAGTATGGGGGTGAAGTGGCTTAATTAGTCGGTTGACAAACGGGAGATCGTCAAGACTTAAACACCAAGTAAAAACATTGCCAAGTGTTGGAAAGTAACCACCTGAAGCCTGAATGGTTTTGTCTTTGTTAAGTAACTGAGCAGTACAAATAGAACATTCCGGGTGTGAACTTAACCAATCTAGACTTTGACTAATGGCTGAATGAAGGATTATGGTATCAGAATTGAGATATAAAACATAGTTGCCTTGCGCTATCTTAAGTCCTTGATTATTAGCTTTTCCGAAGCCAGAATTGGTTTTGTTTTTTATTATTTGTAATTGACAGTTATTTTGTTTATGAAATTGTTCAATTTTTTTGAGACTATCGTCGTGGGAGTTGTTGTCAACGATGATTATTTCAAAAGGAGTTTCTTTTAATCCTTTATCTTGTAAAATTGATTTTAAACAATTTATGGTAATATCGGCAGTATTGTAAGAAATAATAACAATTGACAAGATGGGTTTGGTCATTTTTTAATTATTTTTTTATAGGTAATGATTGCAAAGATTACACCAATTTCAGTTAGGAAAAAGGTAAATAATCGATTAAATATTGGAACTGGAAAACGACGAATGGTGATTTTAGCAGAAAATTCTTGATTTTGGTAAAAAATTTTATTTTTAATTCTTTTTTCTGGTTTAGTAAAGACATCTTTTTCCCATTCAAAGCCATTTATATAAAGAGATTCTTTAAATGGTAGGACTAATTCTTCTAAATAATAGCTGGGTATGGTGTCGACAATAATTTCTTTGGCTTTTTCGGGAGGGTGGTTTAGATTTATTCTAAAAATACCTTGATAATGTTTTTTGTAAAAACCAATTACCTGGTCACGAGACATGTTGGTAAAATATCCAGAAACATTGGTTATTTGTTCAGTGTCACCGGGAAGATTTGATTTGATACCATTGTCCAAATCGGGCAGTGACGGAACCGGACTAATCAAATATACAACTGCCAAAACATTAAAAATTATTAAAATAGCTAACAAAACTTTTTTAGTCATTATTGGAACCACATGGCACGTCCAAGTTTATAATTTGGATTTTTTATTTTGCGGTCACTAATTTTTTTTGCAGGAACGCCACCCCATATTTCAAATTCAGGAATGTCTTTGGTAACCACGGCTCCAGCAGCCACAACTGCTCCCTTACCTATTTTGGTATTGGGCAAAATTATTGCCCGTGGTCCAATAAAAACAAAGTCTTGTATCGTTACTGGTCCAAAAGAATTGCCGTAATCTGGTGAATTTATATCGTGTTCGTCGTTGTAGATTAAAACTTGACTGGCAATACCAACGTGATTGCCAATTGTGAGTGGTGCACGACCGTCTAGAAAACAATGATCGCCAATTATAGTATCGTGGCCGATAGAAATATTACTGGGATTAAAAAAATTAGCACCGATATGAATAGTGGAATCTAAGGGCATTTCTATGCCTGATAAAATATAAAAAAATTTGCGAATAAAATGTAGTGGAATATAGCCGACGAATCTAAGAATCATGAGCCAAAATTCGAGGAAAATTGTCTTGAGTCTAATAATTATTTTTTCAAAAACTTTTTGAGAATCAAGATTCTGACCATTACGATCTTTCATAGGTATAGTTTAGCAAAAATAAACAATAAGCGGGTTGTTTATGGTTTTGAACCTTGGGAATTAACTTGCTTTTTATAAGAATTAATTTGGTCGCTCGTTATACCATCAAATGTCTTTAGTAAGTTTTCGGCTGTATAGTGAGGTTTATTATTTGTGCCCCCTTGATCTTTCCATTTATCAGCTGAAACACAGATTGAATCAAATAGAAAAACAATTGATTCTTGAATAGTGTTTTTTGGTATAGCAGATCTATGGGCTAAATCTTTTAATGGACTAAGAATAGTTGTAGCCAGGGTTGCTTCAAATTCAAGCATTTCGATTGAACTTGTGTCCCAGACACCATTAATATCTTGAAGAGCATGAGTAGTTTCGTGAAGTTGTGTTATAAAGAAAAACTGGTAATTATAGTTAGGATCCTTTTGTTTTTCGGTATTAATTCCAATACTTTTTAGGTTTCTAAAATAAGCTGCATAGGTATCTGGATATTTTTCAAAGAATTCTTTTGTCTTATCTTTGGTTAATAAAGGAATTTGGTTTTTGTCCAAAATTTCGTTTATATTTTGATGTAAAAGGTTCGGGTTAGTAAACATCAAGGTTATATCTGGAAGACCATACTTTTGATAAATTTGGTCTTGCATTTCAATCAGTCGATCAACAATTCTAGGGTCTTCTGGAGTCAAGCCAGTAATAACTTCTGCTAATCGGCTTCCGTTGCTTTGACCTAGTCGGTGCTCAATTTTTTGTTTGACGTTTTCGGATAATATGGTTGGAGTTAGTTGTTCTGATTTATCTTCCATAACTTTTGTACAAATTAATTACTGATTTGGCGGTATTTTCCCAGGTAAATTTATCTGCTTGGATTTTGCCTAATTTAGAATATTTTTCTCTTGTTTTTGGTTTCATAATTTCTTCCATCTTTTGAGTCAAGTCCAATTTGTTGTGGGGGTCGATAAATAAGCCACAGTCTTGGACTACTTCTTTGAATGGTGGAATATTAGAAACAATCACAGGGGTACCAACCTTCATCGACTCGATAGCAGGAATTCCGAAACCTTCGTAAGTACTGGGTAAAATTGAAGCAATCGCATTTTGGTATAATGTCCATTTTTGGTCTTCAGTGACAAAATCGGTAAAAACAACACTATCTTGTATCCCCTCTTGCTTAACTGTGTCAAAAATTTCATCAAAAAGCCAACCTTTTTTGCCAGCAATGACTAATTTTGGAGCGGTAGAACGTTGGATCTTTAGAGCTTTAGATTGTTTAAGAAATAAGGAGAAGGATTTGATTAAAAAAGGAATATTTTTGTTTGGTTTTAGAGTGCCTAGATATAGAAAATAGCTATTAACTTTTAGTGAATAGCCAGACAAAACGTCTTGTTGGATGTTGGTGTCAATTTTTGGTGGAGTATCGACACCATTGTAGGCAATAGTAATTTTGTCTGGACTTAGATGGTAGGTTTTAACTATTTCATCTTTAGAAAATTGAGAAACTGTTACTATGTGTTTGGCTTTTTTAATTGATTGAAAAGTCCAATTTTTTAGTTGATAAAAATCTTTTTTAGTAAATTGATTTTGAAATTGGAGATAACCTAAATCATGAATTGTTGGAACAGTCGGACAGGGACACAGTGGGGGTGAATAATGGCTGGGTGAAAAAAATAAATCCAGTTTGTCTTTTTGGATAAATAAACGAATTGGAAGTGCAAACCGAGTCCAAAGTTTTTGGGGTCCAAAAACTCGATATTGCCAATTTTTTGAAGTTGGGGGTAAATCTGC
>CAYSTF010000003.1:0-16080 GCA_964434125.1 uncultured Gammaproteobacteria bacterium | reverse complement strand
TAATTTGGCTTGATAATAATTTTTTACCGTGCTCGCACCTTCGCCAGAGGCCTCAGCGGCTTGCGCGCGGAAAAAATATTATCTGCGCCAAACTTAATATTTTTATTAAACAATTTGATTATATCTTGACAAGAGGTTTTATTAAGTTCTTGAGGATAGCCACAAAAATAACTATGATCTGAACAGCCATCACACTTTTGACAGTTAATGCAGGGTGATAAAGATTTAATAAAATTGTCGATATAAATTTTTGGGTCATCGGTGACTTTCCCTAAGGGTTTGTTAGATTCGCAACAACCAGTGATTATTCCGTTTGATTGGAGAGATAGTTGGTAACAACCAAAGTTTTTGGAAGGGAAGGTGGGGTAGTGAAGTTTAATATCTAAACACTGATTAGAAGTTAGCGACATTTTTCGGTCGGTGAGATAAGTAATATTTAGAGCGTTAGAACTTTGGAGTTTTAGAACTTTTGAAAGATAGACGGGAAAAGAATCTTTGAAAGGATAAGAGTCTTTGGTGACGAGAAACATAATACCAACTGGAAACCCAAGTTTTTGAGCATGTTTGATATATTGAATGGATTTTTCAAAATTACCAGAACCTCGATTATAATCATGAATTTTTTTTGGACCGTCTAGAGAAACTAAAATTTGGCAATTCGTCGGCTGGCGGATTTCATCGAGTCGATCGATGATTCCGTTGGTAATTATTGTTACAAATATATCTTTTTGAATCAATTCATTAACTAATTTGGGGAAATCGCGGAGAGTGAAGACTTCACCGCCGCAGAGAATGACAGATTTTAGTTTTATATCATTTGAAAATTCTTTGACACGATTTTTTTCAAGTTGGCCAATGTGTGTTGCACGTTGAATACTCGAAAATAATGAATCTTCAGAATTTTCTTTTAAGAAATTATCATAACGATTGATGAAATCTAAAATTTGTTGATTAGAGAGAATGGCTGAAGTTTTTTGGGTATAGCAATATTTACAGGCGAGATTACAGCTCTCAAGAGGGGAAATGTAAATATTTTCTAAAGCAGAAATTATTTTAGCTTGATTGATTCTTTGTGTTCGGTTCTTTTTTTGCACCATTTACAATATTTGACAAATTTTAGCTTGTCAGGGGTGTTAGTTTTGTTTTTTTCGGTTAAATAATTTTGAGCACCACAAACAGAACACAAAAGAGCAATCAAAATACGAGGTGTTTTTTTAGATTTAGACATGTTCGTAGTTTATCAAGTTTATAAAGTTTATCAAGTTATAAAGTATCGAATTTAATCAGCGTGTTTGTATTTTTTGATTTGCCTCTCAACAGCCTCACGTAAATCAACAACTACGGCAGTTAAATCATCGTGTTTAGATTCAGCATGAATTGGGTTTTTCATACCAGGAAGAGACATGTCAAATTTGGCTGTGTAGTCTTTGTATTTCTTGTCTTTTTGAATGTGAAGTGAGGCAGTTTTTAATTCGTTGTTAAATTGAGGAAGAAGCTGATCCAATTTGACGACAAATTTATCGTGGATCATCTTGCGAACTTTGAAAGAAATGATTAAGTTAACGCCGTTGATTCTAATATTCATTAAAACCTCCTATTAACTTTTAATAATGAAACTACACTTGGGGTAATTTATTTTAACATTATTCAGTAATCATTTGGATAATGTCACAAGGGCCCTGATACTTTTTGGCAAGCTTAAAAATATCGTCTAATTTAGTCTGGGTGGTATGGTAAATTATATTTTCATAACTACGTAATATTACGGTTCGGTCGTGTTTCTGAAAGACACTTCTAATTTGACATTCAGACATTAACTGTTCTGTTTGTTCCCAACTGATGGTTTGAGTTTCTAAAGTAGTTAGTGTTGGTTTTGGTGAAGGTTGAGAGCTAGATTTGTTTTGTTGAATTAGTTTAAAAATAGCAAAAAAGGAGGCAATTAAAATAATACTAAAAATTGATAAATAAATTATCTTTTGAGCAGAAGACATAATAAATGATAACAAAATAAACTTTGGAGTTGAGAGGGAATGGTTTATACTGGTGAACACATAACAACTATTCAAAATGAAACCGAAACAGAATTTTTTGTCATTGATAAAACCATATTGGTGGTTTTTGGGATTGATTTTGGGTTTGAGTGTTGTTGTCATTGGGTTAAATTTGTTTTTACCTAAAATTGCAGCCACAATAATTGATTCTTTGAATAATGATAATTTTGAAATTTCTCCGACAATAGTATTATTACTGTCTTTGTCGGTAGCAATATTTATTTTTTCGGTTTTGCAGAGTTTTTTACAAACTTATTTGGCAGAAACTGTTGGTAAAGACTTAAGAGCAAAATTAATTGATAAGATTGCCAAACAACGATTTAATTTTATTAATGAATTTACTCCGGAAAAATTATTGACAGTCTTGACGAGTGATGTTGATAATATTAAACAGGCGACAACGATTGGGTTAGTACAAATATTTTCATCAGTAATAATGTTGGGTGGGTCGATGTTTATGCTTTTGGGAATAAACAAGAAATTGGCTTTGACAGTATTGATGATTGTGCCAGTAATTGCGTTTGTTTTTATCTCTTTGTTTGGTCGAATTAGAAATTTGTTTAAAAGAGCCCAGGCGGTAATTGATCGACTTAATAAAGTAATTAGTGAAAGCATTGTAGCTTCGGCATTAATAAGGATAGTAAACGGTCAAAATATTGAAATGGAAAAGTTTAATAATCAAAATGATCAGGCAAAGGAAATTGGAGTGTCGATTATGAAATTGTTTTCGAGTCTAATTCCGTTGATGGGGTTAATTGCTAACAGTACAGCAATATTAATTCTGCTGATGGGGGGAAAATATATTTTGAAAGGGGATTTAACTATTGGAGAAATGGTGGCATTTAATAATTATATCTGGATGTTAATTTTTCCAATAATGATGTTGGGATTTATTAGTAATATTTTGGCTAGAGCAGTGACATCGTATCAAAGAGTTTCTTTGGTATTGGAATCGGAAGATAAAAATGATTTTGGTAATTTTGAAAAAGAAATAGAGGGCAAAATAAATTTTAATAAAGTTAGTTTAAAATTTGGCCAAAAAGAGGTGCTAAATAATATTTCTTTTGAAATAAAACCCCGATCAAAGACGGCAATTTTGGGACCAACAGCGGCGGGGAAAACTCAAATTTTTTATTTGTTATCAGGATTGCTTAATCCCCAAAGCGGAGAGATTTTGATTGATGATGTGCCGGTCAAAAAATATTCTCAAAAGTGTTTATCAGATCAAATGGGATTAGTGTTTCAAGATAGTTCAATATTTAACACAACTATAAAAGAAAACATTAATTTTAAGAAAAACACTGATGAAGTGGAATTAAAAAAAATAATTGAGACGGCAGCTTTGGGAGAATTTGTTAGTTCATTACCAAATGGAGTAGAAACTAAAATCACTGAAAGGGGTTCCAATCTATCCGGTGGTCAAAAGCAGAGGTTAACTTTGGCTAGGGCTTTGGCAATTAATCCCAAAATTCTATTATTAGATGACTTTACTGCTAGAGTTGATAAAGCAACAGAAAAGGTAATTTTTGAAAAGCTAAAAAAGAATTATAGTGGAATAACTCAGGTGATGATTACCCAGCAAATTAATTCAGTAATTGATTTTGACCAGATTATTTTAATAATGGAGGGCGAAGTATTGGCCAGTGGAACTCATAAAGAATTATTGAAAAATTCTCAAGAATATCAGCAATTATATAGTTTACAAATGTCAACCCAATGAAAGATTATATTTTAAAAAAATACGATACTGATAGCAAGACTAAGCTAAAAATTGGGGTTTTAATAAAGCAATTGGGTAGCTTTTTGGGTGGTGAGAAAAACAGATTAATAGTGGCACTGACAGTAATTTTAATAAATTCGGTGGCCAATGTGGCTAGCCCTTTTGTGATCGGAATGGCAATTGATGGTTTTGTTAAAGATAGAAATTGGCAAAATTTGGTTAATTTTAGTTTTATTTTGGCGGGATTGTATCTGGTGGTAGCGATAACTCAGTACTTTCAAACGATTACAACTGGTACAGTAGGACAGAATATTTTGTTTAAATTAAGAAATGAAGTGTTTAAGAAAATACAATCGTTACCATTGTCATTTTTTAATCAAAATAAATTGGGTGATTTGATTTCGAGAATAAATAGCGACACCGATAAATTAAATCAGTTTTTTTCTCAATCCTTAAACCAATTTATGGGTCATTCTTTTGTATTGATAGGGGTAGGCACCTTCATTTTTTTTGTTAATTGGAAGCTAGCGTTGTGGACAATGGCAACAGGAGTGGCCTTGCTAATTATTACCTATTTAATGACGCCGTATTTAAGCAAAAGAAATAGGTTGAGCTTGCAATCCTTAGGGAGTTTGTCGGCTGAAGTGCAAGAAAGTTTAAATTATTTTAAGGTTATCGTGTTGTTCGATAGACGGGATTTTTTTAGAGATAATTTTAAAAAAGTAAATGAAGAAAATTTTGCGATGTCGGTAAGGACTGGTATTGCCAATAATCTTTCAGGGCCGATATACGATTTGGCCGGTAATTTGGCGATGGCAATTGTGTTGTTAGCAGGAATAATGATGGTAAGTAGGGGAGAGTTGACAATTGGTATTTTGGTGGCTTTTTTGGGTTATACGGATAAATTTTATTCTCCGCTACGACAAATGGCTCAGGTTTGGTCAAACACCCAATTGGCATTTGCCGCCTGGATTCGGATTTCAGAGATTTTAAATTTAAAATCAGATTTGGTGATATTAAAAGAGGGTAAAAGTAAAAAAGCAAAAACAAATCAAGAAATAATGAAATTTGAAAAAGTTACTTTTTCTTATGATAATCAAAAACAGGTATTGAGTAATGTTAATTTTAGTTTAGAAAAAGGGAAAACCTATGCGATGGTAGGCCCAACTGGTGGTGGAAAGAGTACAACTGCAGCTTTAATGTGTCGATTGTATGACCCCTCGAGCGGAATAATTTATTTTGAGGGTAAAGATATTAGAAGTTACAATGGTAAAGAGTTGTCGCAAAAAATAGGTTTTATTTTACAAGAACAATATATTTTTAGTGGAACAGTTGGGGAGAACATTGTTTATGGTAATCCTGATTTTGAAACTTATCAAAAAGAAAAATTGGAACAAATATTGCATCAAAATGGTTTAGAGGTTTTGATTGCTCGATTTGAAAATGGCTTAGAGACAGTAGTAACCCCAAATACGGAAATGATTAGTTTGGGACAGAAACAACTGATTTCATTTATCCGAGCGATTATTAGGAAACCAAAGTTGTTGGTAATGGATGAAGCAACAGCAAATATTGATACTGTAACTGAAGGTTTGCTGCAAAAAATATTAGATCAACTGCCGACTGATACAACCAAAGTAATTATTGCTCACCGCTTAAACACGATAAAAAAAGCCGATCAGATATATTTTGTGAATGATGGAGAATTGGTGACTGCTGAATCGTTGGAAAAATCGCTAGAAATGATAGAGAAAAGTAAACGTAAAAGTTAAGCGGAGGGTATAGGATTCGAACCCATGAGAGCTTTCGCTCACCAGTTTTCAAAACTGGCGCCATAAACCACTCGGCCAACCCTCCAACTAGAGCGTTAGAGCATTAGTGCTTTAGCGCTTTGGTGAATAGTGAGCCCGGAAAGAAACTCGAATTCTTGACCTTCCCCTTACCAAGGGGATGCTCTACCAACTGAGCTATCCGGGCGTAAACTAAAAATCCAATTTCTAATGTCTAATTTCTAAATTAGAACAAAATTTATTTTATTTTACTTTGATATTGTATCAAAAGTGCTTGAAAAAGTGAGCCTGAGGTCAGATTTGGACTGACGACCTGCTGTTTACAAAACAGCTGCTCTACCACTGAGCTACTCAGGCATAGGGTTATTATATCAATAATGAGATTAATTTGAGGTAAAATAGTAGGATATGCAAAAGAGGAAAAAGGTTTTAGTCCTAACTGATGATATGCCTTGGGGACACAGGTCAATTGCTCGGGCTATTTTTGGTTATTTAAAAGAAAAAGAGAAAGATAATAATTTTGAAGTTGAGTTTAGAGAAATTAAAGCCAATACTGGAATTGGTGGAGACTTGTACATTTTTAGTTATCGTTATTTTCCTAGAAGTAACAGCTTAGTACATCAATTTGTCCAAAAAAGGAGCTTTGTACGTAAACTATTAGAGGAGACATCTGTAATTAATCTACCTAGAGTAAAGAGTGAAGTGGAAAAAATTGATCCTGATTTGATAATTTCAGCATATTTTTTCCATACCCACTCATTGGTAAAGTGGCGTAAAAGAGAAAATAAAAAATTTAAACTTTGGACAGTAGTAGCTGACCCTTGGACTATAAATCCAATTTCTTTTATTAAAGAAGCAGATATGAATCTGTTGTACGATGAAAAAAGCCAAAGTGAAGCGATTAAGTATGGTTTGAAAAAAAATAAGACCAAAGAAACCGGTTGGTGGACAAGAGAGGAAATGTATAAAAAATATAATCGTAATAAGGTAAGAGAAAAACTGGGATTTACGGATGATAGACCCGTGATTTTTGTTGGCGGGGGAAGTTTGGGGACAAACTCGTTACCCAAATTATTGCCGATGATTCTTTCTTTGGATAAGAAAGTGGGGTTTGTGGTTAATACTGGAACTGATAAACTGGCTTACAATTTGGTAAATCAGTTTCAAAAAATGTTTTTAAAATTGAGGAAAAACGACAATACGGTGATCATTAAACATTTAGGTTGGATTGAGAATATGGCTGAAGTTTTGTCAGCTTGTGATATCGTTTTTGGTAAGGCTGGTCCTAATTTTTTATTTGATTGTGTGGCTTGCAGAAAACCCTTTGTGGCAATTACTCATATTGGTGGACAAGAGGATGGAAATATTGAATTGATAAAGAATAAAAAATTAGGCTGGGTAAAAGAAAAAAACAATGAAATATTAGATTTTTTGAATGATTATTTAGAAGATCCAAAGTACTATCAAAACAAATACTCTAAATATATTGAGATTGAAGCCGAAAAAAACAGACAGACTTTGCCAAAAATTTTGGAAATGGTAAATAAAGAATTAAGTAAGCCTTAGTGCTTTTGATATTGTTTTCCACCCATTTGGTATTCTTCTTTTAAAGGCGTGTGATACCCGTGGATCATAACGTTTAAAATTAAAGAAAGTTGTTTGATAAGTGATTTGATAACACTAGTCGATTGAGTTCGGCGAAGAGAAAAGGTATAACAAGGACTTTTTAAAACCATGTATTTATAATTAAAATCTTGAAGTTTTTGAAAAAGTTGACCATCCTCTCCAAATTTAGTTTGGGTATCATAACCACCAACATCAAAAAAAGCGTCTTTTTTGATAGCTTGCATTGCTCCGTTAGCAAACGGGTGTTTGATAACTTTACCAAATTCGAAAATTAAATTGGTTACGGGGACATAAATATTTTCTAGTGGTCTTTTAGCTTTAACGTTGATATGAGTAGTCAAGAAGTGGGGGTGTTTATCCTTAAAAGCAGTCACTATCTTTTTTAGATAATTTCGGGGAATTTGGGTGTCGGCATCGAAAAAAATAAGAATTTGGCCGTGAGATTTTTTGGCGCCTAAATTTCGTTGAAATGAAACATTCCTGGTTTTAGTCGAATAAATGTAAAGAGGATATTTGTTTTTAAATTTTGTCGCAACCTTGATGGTTTTATCTTCGGAATTACCGTCGATAACAATTACTTCAAAATCGGTAAATGATTGCAGACTAAGATTTTTAAGAATTTTTGGAAGAAAGTATTGTTCGTTAAGACAGGGAATGATAATTGAAAGATAGGGGTTTTTCATGCGGTATATTATTCAAACCTTTGTCCTGTTAAACGAAAAAGATTGTCCCACCAAAAGTTTGCTTCAATAGTGACTTTTCCACGCCGAAAAAACGTGGGGAAAACCGGCCTAATAAAACGAATCTTAATAGACACAAGTTCTCCTTTTAAGAAGTTTAGCTAGAAAAAACATCTTCTTAAAGCATTGGCTTTTGATAGGACAATTAAGTCTAGCAAAAAATAAATTAAATCAATAATTTAATTATTTTTTTTACGGTATAAATGCGAGAAATGTTTTTGTTAATTAGTAAATTAGTTTTTAGATATTTTGGGTTATAATTGCTGTATGAAAAAACAAAAAATAGAAATTACAAAAGACATTATGATTGGTGATTTAGTGATGAATTATCCTCAATTAGGGGAAATATTGATGACAGAATATGGGTTCCATTGTATTGGTTGTATGGCGTCAGGAATGGAAACACTAGAACAAGGGGCACAGGTTCATGGAATGAGTCAAAAAGAAATTACAAAAATGATAGAAGATCTCAATAAATTAGTCCAAAAAGAGACAAAATAAGTTTAATTACTGGAACCATAATTAGATTGATTAGGCTACGACCATTAGTTACTGGTAAAAAAACAAAAAGCAAAAGCAAAACAATTCCATAGCGTTCAAAAGCTTCGGACCATTTAGTGTAGGATTGGGGGGGTAATAAATTTAGAAAAATTTTTGAACCATCAAGCGGGGGAATGGGTAGTAAGTTAAAAACAAAAAGTGAAGTATTAATCAAAATTAAATAGAAAAATAGGCTAAATGTGATTGATGATGGAGAGAAAAAACGAATCAAAAAAGCAGAAATAGAAGCTAATAAAAGATTGCTTAATGGTCCAGAAATCGAAACAATTATTTCATCACGCTTTGGATGACGAAAATTATAAGGATCAATGGGGACAGGTTTAGCCCAACCAATAGTTGGGATACCGGTAAAAGCACTCATTAGCGGTAGCAAAAAGGTTCCAAAAGGATCGGCATGTGCTAGGGGATTGAGACTAAGACGACCAAAAGACCGAGGAGTTGGATCACCTAATTTATCAGCAGATAAGGCATGGAAAAATTCATGAATAGTGATGGCAATAATTAGGCATAGAAACGCTACAAGTCGATTAAATAAATCTTCCATATTTCAAAAAAATTAATGTTCTGATATTATACCTTACTATGAGAACATGTAGTTTATGTGGTAAAAAGTCAGCAATCGGTCGAAACCGATCGCATGCTCAAAACCGAACTCCAAGAACCTACAAGGCTAACATTCAAAAAGTTTCCTTGAGTGTGGGAGAAGATAAAATTAGCGGAAGTTTTTGTACTAAATGTATCAAAAGCTTGAAAAAAGAGACCAAAGAACAAAAAACGGCACTTAATTAAGCACCGTTTTTGTTAAGTAAACATTTTCACTATTTCTTTTTAGCTGGTTTTTTGGCAGCTTTTTTGGCCACTTTCTTCTTAACTACTTTTTTGACCGCTTTCTTCTTTTTGACTGGCATATTGTTTACCTCCTTTGTAATAATTTAAGAGTTTTTTGTAATTTTTGTCAAATAATAAAATGCCTAATATATGGGATTATTTTGAAATATTTAAACAAGTTTTTTAATAATATTATATTTTTTTTATTAAAATATTTCCTATTATATGGGTGAAACGTAATCTAATTAAAAAATATTTTTTGAAAATAAAAAAATAAATTTAGATAAAATTTGCCTAAGGTAGCAGAAAATCAACTTTCGATTAATGGTGATAAATTCCAACAAAATTAAAAATACAGTTTAAATTTGTTCTAAAAACAGGGTAATTATTAAAATAATTTTAAAATAAAATAATTAACTATGGGATTTATCAATTGAATAATACTTGGAAATTTCCGACCAAAAAGTACGTTGTTTACCTTCGATCTGGACTTCTAAGGGATGGGTATTAAAACTAAAAATTTTCATTTTTAATTTTTGTCCTTGTTGGTTTACCACATAAGTCCAGGCAACAGGCCAAGGGGTGAGCGCCCGAACGAATCGATTGATTTTGTCGTTTTGCCAAGACCAATTGATTTGAGCACTGTCTTTATCAAATTTAGGAAAATAAGATTTTTGTGAATGATCTTGTATTTGTAGGGACTCTGGATTTAAAATATAAGATTTAATAATAGTTTCAAGATTGGATGAAGCAAGAGCAAAAGCTTTTTGGTAAAAAGTGATAGAAGTTTCGTTAGGGGTAATATCAAAGGGAATTTGAGAAATAATTGGACCGTGGTCGGGTAAGGCATCGATTTGGAAAAAAGTGACAGCTGACTTGGTTTCACCATTGATGATTTGCCAGGGACCGGGGGTAGCACCACGATATTTTGGTAGTGGAGAAGGGTGAATGTTAACAATTTTATATTTGGGAAGATCAATCATGTCTTGATCAAAATAGGGAGGACCGAAAGCGACACACAAACCAATGTCTGATTTCAAATTTCTAATTTCTAATTTAAATTGAGGGGTAAAAGATTCGATTTGAAGAAGATTGAGGTTTTGCTGTTTGGCAAAGGAAGCAACAGGGTTAGGGATAATTTTTTGATTACGACCGACAGGTTTATCGATTTTGGTGACAACTGCAGAAACCTTAAAATCATTAATTTCTAATAGTTTTTTTAGAATTATGACTGAATATTCTGAAGATCCAAAAAATATTATGTTTGTCATGTTAATAAATAGATTATATCTTAGCCTAAAGTTGATTTGTTAAAATACCTTATGGCAAAAATATTAATTTATCCAGATAAAACCTTACGACAACTATCTGAAGAAATAAAACAAATCGATGATACTCTTTTGAGTCAGATAGAGATATTAAAAGATGATTTGGCTAAAGGGGACAATGCGGCAGGTTTGGCGGCGATTCAGTTGGGGATTGCAAAGAAATTTTTTGGAATAAAAAAGAGTGATAAAAAAGTCGAAATTTATATCAATCCAAAGATTGTTAAAACATTTGGAGAAAGGGCTTATCCAAAAATGGTCGGGAAAGATAATAAAGAGGAAGATTTTTTGGAGGGATGTTTGTCGGTACCTGACTATTTCGGGACTGTAAAAAGATATTTTAAAATAGAAATTGAGTGGAAAGAATTGAGAGGGGAAAGATTTGTTTCAAAAAGAAAAGAATTGTCGGGCTTTGAGGCAATTGTGTGGCAACATGAATATGATCATTTGGGGGGAAAATTGTTTATAGATTATATAAAAAAAGAGGGAGGAAAGTTTTTTAGATGGAATGGAAAAGAGATGGTGGAAGCAAGTATAGAAAATTTATAATGTCTAATTTATCTTTTTGAGTAGTTCTTGGGCTTCGGTGTTGGTGGGGGCGTATTTTAAATTTAACTCAAGATTTTTTTTGGCTAAATCATATTTTTTTTGATTGTAATAAATTCTTCCAAGAGTAAAATAAGCATGGTCATAGTTTGGTTTTAAATCGATTGCTTTTTGATAATAATAAGCCGCATCATCAAGAAGCTCGGCTGATTCTAAAAACTGGCCTAAAGAATATGGTATTTTGGCGTCAGTAGGAGCCAATTTGCTGGCCTGAAGCATCGATTCGACAGTATTAATAAAATATTTTGTATCAATAGTGGCTAAATAATAATAAGCTTGAGATTGAAGTTTAAGATAATTGATGTTGGATGGAGAAGTTTTAGTGGCTTGAGTAGAAGAGTTTATGGTTTGATCTATATATGTTTGTTCTTTGGTTAAAACTGCCATTTTGGCTGCTGCAGTGGCCAAGTTAATCAAATAATTAGGATCGTTGGGACGAAAAAAAATTGATTTAAAGATGTATTGATAAGCCAATTGATATTCTTGACGACTATTACTAGATTCAAATTTTGCTAAATAGATATCAGCAATAAAAGAATAAATTATATTTTTAATTAAAATGATAAAAATTACAAATAAAAATGGAGTTAAGTATTTGAGGCGAGGATGAGAGATGGTTGGTTGGTTTGGGGTATATTCATATAAAAACACTGGAAGAAGAAAAAAATATAGTGAGACAATAACAACAGAAAAACCAGCTGCGTTAGTGATTAGAATAGAAATGTAAGAGGAAAGTAAAGCTATTGATAAATTTCTAATTTCTAATGTCAAACCTCTAACTGAATTTTTAATTAGTATAAATAAAACAGTGAGAATTAAAACCATGTAGGGAATAAAGCCAACTAATCCAGTGGTGGCAAGATAATTTAAATATTCATTGTGGGCTTTGTTGTAAAGGAAATCCCATTCAGAAGTAAGATTGTGTTCTTGGGGTCTAGTCCAATAATAAGAATAGGCAAAAGTTTCTACTCCAGTACCCAAAATTGGATATTGCTTAAATAAGTCAATGCTTCCTTTCCAAACAATTTTACGGATATCCCCAGAGGGAGTAATATTAAAATTATTAATTTCTAACCCGCCTGCCGGACGGGCAGGTGTCGAATTTTTAATGTCTATTTTTTGAGGAAAAACATAGTCTTTGATGGGATTTGTTATGGTTAGAGATAAAATAAGGAAAACGAAAAATACGATATATGATTTAAGACCCGCCTGCCGGACGGGCAGGTTTATGAATAAAACCTTTTCTTTAATATCTCTGATAATTTTAAAAATAAAAAAGATAGTAATAGAAATGACAACGGCAAGAATCCCAGATTTGGATTTGGTAAAAAGTAAAGTAACGTAAAAAGTTGTGGTTAATAATATATATTTGTACGGGCGAATCATGATTCGCCCGTACATTTTATTGGATGTTTTACAATTATTTGTAATTGATTCAAAATATTTATATAAAGAGAGGGGGAGGAGAATGGCCAGATAGGCTGCTAACCAGTTTGGTTGGCCGAGAGTGGAAAAGACTCGGGATTGAACATCTTGGACCCAAAGATTTTTGTCGATACCAAAATGTTCTAAAATGCCATAAATTGAAACTATAAAGCCAGATAGCAATGAAGTAATAATGATATGAGTTTTCAGTTTTTCGTCTAAATAAGGGAGTAAACAAATATATAGCAAAAAATAACAAATTATAGATAAGAGGCCACCATTTAATCTCGAATAGTAACCAAAAAAAGAGGTGTGAACGTCGATTGAGGTTATTGTACAAATTGTTTGAGAAATAAGGAAAATAAGGAAAAATAGGCTTAAAATATTTTTTTTATAAAGCGGTATTTTTCCGGCTATCCAGTTAATTAGATGAAGAAAAGTAATTATGGCCGTAATTAGATAAACAAAATACATTTTTGGCACTTCGAACAACTCCGAATTGAAAAAAGTGAAAATAAAAGGTGTCAAAAATAAGATAGTTAAATATAGAAATTTAATTATTTTTGAAATATTCTTCATACGAATAGTATATTGTAACCCAAAAGTTGGTCTAAGTTGCTATAATTTTAGGGTGAAGAAAGTTTTGCAAATTAAAGATAAGTTTACTGATTTAATTGGTTTATTTAGTTGGGATATTGGCATAGATTTGGGAACTAATAACACTCTAATTTATTTAAAAGACAGAGGGGTTGTGATTGATGAGCCAACTATGGTTGCTAGACAAAAGAAAAAAAGATGGACGGGCTTGTCAGCACCAAAGTTAAAAGATTCAAGACCGATTGCGTTTGGGCTTAAGGCAAAAATGATGTGGAATAGAGAACCAAAGCAGATTGAGGTAATTAGTCCAATTAAAAACGGAATAATTTCTGATCTAGAAGGATTGGAGAGTTTAATGGCTTATTATTTAAAACTAGTTTATGAAGTTCCTTCAAAATATCCTAAAATATTTAAACCCAACGTCATTGTTGGGGTTCCAAGTTCGATTAACCAAGTTCAGAAAAGGGCAATTAGGTCGGTAATGATTTTGGCTGGAGCAAGAGAGGTAACTTTGGTTGAGGAGGTGGTTTTGGCGGCAATAGGTGTTAATTTACCAATTGATACTGCTGGAGGATTGGTGATTGTTGACATAGGGGGAGGAAAAACGGAAGTGAGTGTGATTTCTATGGGGGGGGTGGTTGTCGGTAAAGGGATTAAAACTGCTGGCTTGGAATTGGATAATGCTTTGATTAACTATATTAGATTGAAATACGGATTATTAATTGGGCCAAATAGCGCTGAAAAGGTAAAAATTGGTGAAGAAGGTAATGGATTGATTAGGGGTCGAGATTTAGAAACTGGTTTGCCAAAAACCATAAAGTTGTTACCAAATGAGGTAAATGAAGCTATAGCATTAGAACTAAATAAAATTATAAAATTGGTTACTTCGGTGTTAGATGAAACACCCCCAGAGTTGATGGAAGATATACTTAAGAAGGGGATATTGTTAGTTGGTAATGGGGCAAAAATAAAAGGTTTGGCGGAAATGATTGAAGCAGAAACAAAAATTTGTACTCGAATTGCACCCGAACCAGGATTGGCAGTAATAAAAGGTTGTGGCCAATTGGTTGAAAATAAAAAAATGCTAAAACAGATAAAATTAGTCTCAATTTTAAAATAATATGAGGGAAGAAGAGGAAAATTCTTGGAAGTATTGGTTATTTAAGTTTGGATTGTTATTGAGTTTGTTGATTTTGGTAACGAATTTATTTAAATTAAGTATTATTAAAGGGAAATATTACCGAGAAATAGCCAGAGAAAATAAAATAGTAGAAAGTGGTATCCCGGCTGCTAGGTCGGAGATTTTAGATAGGAAAGGCCGAGTAGTGGCAAAGAGTATTTACCAATATTTTCGATTAGAAAACGGCAATAAAATTTATCAAGACTCCGGTGATTTTGATGGTTATAAATTTGAGGGGAAAGATTTGTCTTTTGAAGTTAAACGACATTACCCTTACGGAGAAGCGATGTCGATGGTGACAGGATATGTTGGAAGGGTTAATGAAAGCGAAATAAGAACGCAAAAGTGTGGAATGGTTCTTAGTGGAAACGATGTTGTTGGAAGAAGTGGGGTTGAAGATTTTTTAGATTGTGAAATTAGGAGTAAAAATGGTAAAAGGTTAGTTGAAGTTGATGCTTTAGGAAATTATATAAGAGAGTTGGGTCGAGAAGAACCAGAAATAAAAAAAGACATTAATTTATCAATTGATGCTTATTGGCAGGAAAAAATATATAAGTTATTAACCGGTAAAAAGGCGGTGGTAATAATGAGTGAGCCAAAAACCGGGAAAATAATTAGTTTGGTATCAAGTCCTGCTTATGATCCAAATGTTTTTTCTTATGATCAAAATAATAAAAAAATTCAGGAATATCTAAACAATAAAGAGGGTTTTCCAATGCTCAACCGAGCGATATCGGCACGTTATCATCCTGGTTCAGTATTTAAAATCGTTGTGTCAACTGCAGGGCTAGAAAGCGAAGTAATCAAAAAAGAAACTTTAATTGAGGACACTGGTGTGATTAAAATTGGCGATTATTCTTATAATAATTGGTTGTGGACTAAAAGAGGCCAAACCGACGGGTGGCTAAATATAGTGACTGCCATAAAAAGATCTAATGATATATTTTTTTATAAATTGGGCGAATTATTAGGAGTAGACCGTATTAAGGATTGGGCAATAAAATTTGGATTTGGGAAAGAAACAGGGGTAGAAATTAGAGGAGAAGTTGGTGGGGTGGTGCCTGATGATAAATGGAAAAGAGAGACTAAAGGAGAGCCTTGGTATCTGGGAAATACTTATCATTTGGCCATAGGACAGGGTGATTTGGACGTTACTCCATTGCAGATAAACCAAATGACTAACGTGATTGCGAATGGTGGCAAAAAATGTAAAATGAGTATTTTAAAAGATACAAAAATCGAATGTAATGATGTTGGTATCGAAAATAAAAATTGGAAAACGATAATTGAGGGAATGAAATTAGCTTGTAAACCAGATGGGACTGCTTGGCCTTTGTTTAATTTCAAAACTGAGATTGCCTGTAAAACTGGGACGGCTGAAGTTGGTGATGGTAGCAATAATACTCACGCTTGGTTGACCGCTTTTGCTCCCGCAGACGATCCGCAAATTTCAATCACAGTAATGTTAGAAAGAGGAGGAGAGGGGTCAGATGTGGCCGCACCAATAGTTGGTGACATCTTAAAAGAGTGGTTTAACGAGCCAGAAACTAAAGTTCCAAGATATGATGTCAACAAGAAAGTGGTTTATGAATAAAAATTTAGTTGCTTGACAAGGGGTGATAAGATAGAAC
>CAYSTF010000002.1:0-23428 GCA_964434125.1 uncultured Gammaproteobacteria bacterium | reverse complement strand
TTGATCCAATAGGCCAAAAGTGCTATCAAGGTAGCGACGAAATCATCAAATTTCTTTCCGACAAGTTAACCAAATAAGGTTATGGTCAAAAAAAAATCAAAAGTTCAAAAAATTACCTTAAAAAGTATTTTTCGACTTATTATCTTTATTTTAATTGTTTACGGATTGATTAGTGTTTTAAGTCGAGAAAAAGGATCTATAACAGTTTCCAACGATCCTACCTTATATATAGGAGAGAATGTTGGTGGTCAAATACTTGGGACTGTCTATTCCAAACTTCCACCAGACAGTCGAAATCAACTTGAAAATTTTGATCAAACACTTTTAGGAAAACTGTATTTTGATTCTTCAAAATACATAAGTGAACAATTAAATGGTTTTCCCAAAAAACAAATTAATCAGCTAAAAAAAGATTTAATTAATAAAATATCTCAAGATTTAATAAATAATATAGATAGTCAATAGTATGACCGACCTTAAAGAAATCAAAATTAAGTTTGAATCTATCAAAAAAAAATTAAGGTATGAATCTTTAATAGATAAGTTAAAAAAACTAGAGATAGAATCGCAAAACTCTAATCTTTGGGACAATCCGACCAGGGCTCAAGAACTGCTCCAACAAATTGCTGATTTACAAAAAACTATTAGTCATATTGAAGAAATAAAAAATAAAATTCTAAATTTAGATGATTTTATTTTTTTAGCTCAACAACAACCCGATCCTGCTTTAGATACAGAAATTAATTCTTCCCTAAAAGATATTGATTCAGAAATTTCCAAACTTGAACTACAAACATATTTGTCTGGTAAATATGACCACAATTTTGCCTTATTATCCATTCATTCTGGTCAAGGAGGAACCGAGGCAATGGATTGGGCGTCAATGCTCCAGCGTATGTATCTTAGATATTTTGAACGTAAGGGTTGGAAGTATGATTTATTAGATATTACCCCAGGAGAAGAAGCCGGCATTAAGTCTGTCTATTTCAAAATAAACCAAAATTATGCCTATGGATACTTAAAAAAAGAATCCGGAGTTCATCGATTGGTTAGGCTTTCACCTTTCAATGCTGATCAGCTTAGACAAACTTCATTTGCCAAAGTCGAAGTAGTTCCGCTTATTGATAGCTCTGATTTTAAAATTAATCCTCAAGATATTGAATTTTCTGCCTACAGAGCTGGTGGACATGGAGGTCAAAATGTAAACAAAGTTTCAACGGCTGTTCGTTTGGTTCACATACCTACCAACATTAGCGTTTCTTGTCAGAGTCAAAGAAGCCAAGAACAAAATCGTGAGCTCGCCTTGCAAATGTTGTCATCGAAATTGTGGTCATTAGAGCAGGAAAAACAAGACCAAGAAAAGAAAGAAATCAAAGGAGAAAATGTGGTTGCCGGATGGGGTCGACAAATTAGGTCTTACGTACTTCATCCCTACAAGATGGTCAAAGACCTAAGAACTCGCTACGAAACCAGCGATACTGTTTCGGTTCTGGATGGTGATCTTGATAGCTTTATAGAATCAGAGTTAAAATTGTAACATGCGAAAATTTTTAAAGTCATTTATATTGATAACCCTGGTTTCAGTTATAGTAGCTTTGTATTTTGTTTTATTAATGTTTCAAAAAACTTCTGTTTTGTTACAAAAATATCCCGATTATCTGATAAACACATTATCTTCTATAGACAAAAATAATCCATATCAAACAAAAGAAAAGATTAATTTTATTATTTTGGGTTTAGATAAAAGAGATGATTTATTAGAAAAAACCAACACTACCGATACAATTATGTTTGTATCTGTAAATTTAAAAAATCAAAAAATTAATATGATATCCCTTCCAAGGGACTTGTGGTTTTACAACACAAACTCAAAGATAAACGAAATATATCCACAATCTTTGGAAAATTATAATCAACTCCAATATATAAAAGAACAATTTAACAATCTTACCAATCAACCAATTGATCATGTAGTAGTTTTAACTACGGACAATTTAATTAAATTTGTAAAAATAATTGGTGGTGTCGATATATTTCTTGAGAATGGGTTTATCGACAATCAATATCCCAATCCAGAATATATCAAAAATCCCAATTCGGGTGTTTCAAAGTACAAGACAATTGAATTTAAATCAGGCTTAATTAGTCTTGATGAATCAAATATTACTGAATTTGTCAGGTCACGTAAAGGAAGCGATACTGTCTCTAAGGGGGGGACTGATTTGGCTCGAATCCAAAGACAACAATTATTGTTAGAAGCCTTATTTAACAAACTAAAATCAGGTCAAATTGTAAATAAAAATTTAAATATATTTGAGTTATATCAATATTGGGACAAAGAAATTATTAAAGATGTTTCGGATCTAAATATACTTCAAATTTTAACTATATTAAGAGAGAATATCTCAAAACTAACCTTAAATAAAATTGAGGTACCCGTAGGAACCAATCCTAAAAATGGGATTATTTATCATCCAGATACTTTTATCAACAAACAATGGGTTTTCGTTCCAAGTGACAAAGATTATCAGTCATTCCAAGAATTTATTGCAAATAAGATATAGAATTAAAATTAATTTAAAGTAGGTATTTAAACACTCTATATCCAAATTTTGTTATACTGAATTATTAGATTTTAAATAATTTATGGATATTCCAAATTTAGCTTCAAACCCAGTTAATAATATTAATCAAGCTACTCCATTAAAACTTCCTGGTAATTCAAAGAAAAATTACATAATAATTATCGTCTTAGCTATTATTTCTGGTTTTTTAATATCTCGTTTTTTACCTACCCGTGTAGTGACCACTGATTCTAGCTCTGGCAATACAAACTCCATAGAAGCAGCCAAAATTGAAGAAGGCAAAGAAGTCAAAATTGGAGTTACTTATGGTAATTTATCAAAAAATTTTTCTGATAGTGCTATGGGGGTTATAAAATCTGGTGGAATAAGCGGTGAAGGGACGCATACTTTAATTCGTGAAGGTGGTGTGACCCAAAATGCGGCTCTCACCTCATCGGTTATTGATCTAGACCTGTTTATCGACAAAAAAGTTGAAGTCAAAGGTGAAACAAACGATTCCAATAAAGCTGGATGGTTTATGGATGTTGGTAGTATTAAAATATTAGAATAAGATGAAATTAGTATTTAATAATGTTGATAAAAATTTTGGCGTAATTAGTGCATTAAAAAATGTTAGTTTTACTGTTAACCCTGGTGAGTTTGTATTTATTGTTGGCCCTTCAGGAGCAGGCAAATCAACCTTACTAAAACTAATTCTTAATCAAATAAAACCGACTAATGGTGAAATATTGATCGACGATATCAATATATCTTTGGGTACAAAATCAGAAATAGACAAAATTCGTCGAAAAATAGGAGTAATATTTCAGGATTATCAGTTAATAATGGACAAATCTATTGAGGAAAATATTGCTCTTAGTTTAGATATCGTTTCTTTTCCAAAAGATAAAATATCTGGCAAGATAGATGAAGTTGTTAATCAAGTAAATTTAAATAATCGCCGCTTCCTTTTTCCTTCACAACTATCAGGTGGTGAGCTACAACGAGCTTCTTTGGCTCGCGCTTTAGCTATTGAACCAGAAATTATATTAGCTGACGAACCTACCGGCAACCTGGACAATGAAAACACCTGGAATCTGGTAAAACTTCTTTCTGATATAAACAAAAAGAATCATACTACCATAATTATGACTACACACAATCAAGAAATTGTTAATTCTCTAGATAAACGTCAAATTGAAATTAAAGATGGAGAGATAAAAAAAGACAATCAATCATTAGAAACAAAAATTAAAAAAGTTCTACATCATAAAAAAAATGACAAATAGTCCCAAAACAACCTGGCATCATATTCGCCGTTCTCCAATTCAAAGCTTAACCGCCCTAATATTAATGACTTTTAGTTTTATGCTGGTGTCGTTGTTCGTTGTTGTAAACTCAGGTCTTTCTAAAGTTTTAGTTTATTTTGAAACTAAACCAGAAATAACTATTTTTATCAAAGATGGTCTAGCCCAAAGTGATATTGACAACCTTCAAAAAGATTTAGCAAATTATCAAAATGTAAAAGAAATAAAATTCATTTCAAAAGATAAGGCTCTTGAAATTTATAAACAACAAAACAAAAACAATCCAATGTTGACCGAAATGGTTACAGCAAATATTTTGCCAGCATCGTTTGAGATAACCGTTACCGATCCCCAAGCACTTGAAAAAATATATCAAAATTATGCAACAAAAACTGAAATTGTCGATGAAATAATATATCAAAAAGATATTATTAATTCACTTCTCGACTGGACAAATATTATCAGACGCTCTGGGTTAATTATCACTATGGTAGTTTTTATTATTAGTTTTTTTTCAGTTTCAACAATTATTGGTATGAAGATCACCAATCGCAAAGAAGAAGTAAAGATAAGTCGTTTGTTGGGAGCGTCAAAGTTCTATGTAAAAAAACCTTTTTTGCTCGAAGGGATAATCTATGGAATTGTCGGCAGTCTTGTCGGATCCGTTATTACCCTTAGTTTGACTTATTTTATTCGAAATTCTATAAATTCATTTTTTCAGCCAGTAATATTTATTTCAAATGATTTAGTTTTCTATATGATAGTTATTAGCTTTGAAATGTTATTGGGCCTAATAATTGGCTATTTCTCTAGTTTAATCGGGGTTAAAAGATATATTAAATTCTAATTTAATGACCAAAAAATACGTACTGTGTTTAGTATTAATATCTTTTTTTTTATTATTTACTAATCTAGTGTATGGTGCTTGTAGGGAAGGAAAATGTGACACTCCGGAAGAATTACCAAACCATATTTTGGAATTAACTAACAAAAAAAAAGAACTAGAAAATTCCAAAAACACATTATCTAATCAGTTAAAATTACTTGATTCACAATACCAACTAACACTTATAAAAATTACTCAAACCGAAAACTCTATAAAAAATTTAGAGAATGAAATATCAAAGTTGGCTATAGAAATAGGCAAATTAGAAATCCAAATAGTTGATTTATCTGAAATTTATATAAATCAAACAATCCAAAATTATAAACTCCAAAAAAGAATTCCCACTTTTGCATTTTTATTTTCTTCTACACTAAATAATTATCTACAACAATATCGCTATGTATCTTCTTTACAAACCAATAGTCAAAACAACCTCATTAATCTTGAGACCATCAGAACAAATTATGATAATCAAAAGACCATAAAGGTAAAGAAACAAGATGAACTTGAACAACTTAAAAAAACTCTAGCAAGTCAGAAATCTAGTTTAGATACACAAAAAATTACAAAAAATAAATTGTTGGAAGTAACCAAAAATGATCAAAAAAAATACGAACAATATATCAAAGATGCAGAAGAAGAATTAACGGCATTGTTAACAGCTAGGTTTACAGACAAAAGGGTTGTCAAAAAAGGTGATGCGCTGGGAATAATGGGAAGCACGGGTAGATCAACTGGCCCACATCTTCATTTTGGTTTATATAATCTAAAAGAATCAGAATTATCTTCGTGGACTTATGTAAACGATATCGACGCTTCTTCTTATATACAATCAAACAGATGGCCAATGAATGGGTCCATTAGAATAACTCAAGAAAGAGGTGTTACTTCTTATTCCTGGTCTTATGCAAATAAATTTCATAATGGTTTAGATATGGTTTCTGACAATAAAACCATACTTGCTGTCAACGATGGAGTTGCTTATTTTTACCGAAACACAAGTAGTAGTCTAGGTAATCACGCAAAGGTATTCCATCCAGATGGTAAAATGACTCTTTATTTACACATGCAATAACCAAAAATCCCCCACCTTGCGGCAGGGGATTTGTATTTTTCGTTTTGCTACTTAGAATCCTCTAATCTTTCTTCTTAAAGCTAAGCCGCTTAAGCCCATACTAATTACTCCAACGGTTTCTAAGATTAAAGTACCACTACCAGTAACGGGGATTATAATTTCACCCTTACCATCTGGTATTACTTTAGTCGTAGTTGTACCTTTGTGCAAAATATAATAGGTAGCCTCATCTCGAGCACCTAACTCATCTACTCTTGCACTAGCGACATTTGTTTCTTTGGTTAAAGTTTTTACTTCAGTAGCTTTATCAATTTTAGCTCTAATTAAAAATTCTTGAGAATGACCAGCGTTTAATTCGTCAATGGTCCATTCAACTTTATTATCTGTTGAGTTATATAAACCAGGGAAGAATATTAATTTCAAAAATGGAGGTAAGTTGTCAGTTACCTTAATATTTCTTAAATTTGTATCTCCGGTATTGGTTACTTTCACATAAAACTCCAAAACATCTCCGTTTTTAAAAGTTTTTGTAGTACTGGAAATATTATCGACATATTTTAGATCATGAATTGATCTAATTTTTTTATCAATAGAAATAGTTTTTTGGTCATTGCTAGAATAAGCATCGGCCCTAACAACTATTGGATTAATTAGACTAAATCCAAATAGTCCCGCCATTACTACGGCAAAAAGAATATTACTATATTTTTTATTTACCTGCATCATAAAATAGTTATTAATATTTAACTATAGGGAATTATATAGGATAGTATTAGTTTTGTCAAGGGATAACAAAGTAGTGTTTCAAATATCAAAATATTGTTATACTTAACCAATATGAACAAATATCAAATTGATGAATTATCGGTGTTTTTTCCTTGTTACAATGAAGAAAAAAATATTGAAAACACCGTATCTAAGGCAATAAAAGTATTAAATAGTGTTGCAAAAAAATGGGAGATTATCCTAATTAATGACGGTTCAAAAGACAATACCGCCCAAGTAATTGAAAAAATAAGATTGGCCAATCCGAAAGAAATTAAAATAATTACTCACAATCCCAATCGAGGCTATGGAGCCGCCCTAAAAAGTGGGTTATACAACTCCCAATACAAATGGATTGCTTTTACTGACTCTGATGGGCAGTTTGATTTTGGAGAAATAACCAAATTCATCGATAAACAGAAAGAAACTAACTCAGATGTTGTAATTGGTTATTACCTTTCTCGGAAAGTTTCAAAAACTACTATAATAACCTCAAAGATCTGGGAAATAATTGTCTTTATCCTTTTCGGGCTTAAAGTTACAGATATAGATTGTGGATTCAAATTAATCAACAAAAAAGTAGTAGAAACTATTCCAAAATTAGAAGCAGAAAGAGGGGCATTTATAAGTAGTGAATTTCTAATTAAAGCCAAAAAAGCTGGATTTAAGATTTCTGAATTAGGAGTCAATCATTATCCTCGAGTCGAAGGTAAGGCTACCGGTAGAAATATAAAAGTAATTATAAAAAGTTTTTCGGATCTTTTTGGTCTTTGGTATAAAATTAACTTTAAACGTGCTTAAAAAAAATTTTAAAAAATATTGGCCAATAATAATAAGTATCTTAATACTTGCTTCGTTTTTGAGGCTATATCATATTTCTAATTATATGGAATTTTTAGGTGATCAAGGCCGTGATGTCTCTATTATCAAAGATTTTTGGCAAAACGGCAATCTTTTTTTCATTGGACCACAAACCAGTATCGGTAATATGTATTTGGGCCCATTTTTTTATTATTTAATTGCTCCATTTCTTTTGATTTTTAATTTTAACCCAGTAGGTCCAGCTGTATTTATCGCTTTACTAAATATTATTACTGTTTATCTAATCTATTACATTGCCAAACGTTGGTTTGACCAAAAAACAGGATTAATATCGTCTTTTATTTTTGCAATTTCACCAGTAATTATCAAATACTCAAATTTTATTTGGAACCCCAATATCATGCCTTTATTTAGTCTTCTTTTTGTTTATTTCTTTTTTGAAAGTTTTAGGACTAAAAAATATCAAAATTTTATATATGCATCGCTTTCTTTTGTAATGGTTATGAATAGCCACTATTTAGGTTTAGCCTTGCTTCCATTTACTGGAATATATTGGTTAATATATTTTTATAAGTTTTACAAAAATAAATCTCCTGAACTTAAACCTTTTCTAAAATATACATTGATCGCTTTTTTGGTTTTCTTCATTTCTCTAACACCTCAAATTTTATTTGATATCAAACATCAAGGTCAAAATACTAAAGCTTTATTAAATTTTTTTACTTATCGCGAAACCACGGTTAGCATAAAACCATACAAATCGATTCCTAAATTATGGCCACTATTTAACCAAATTAATACTCGACTTATTGCCGGTAAAAATGAACTTTTTGGTTTAATCATTAGTATCGTTTCCGTCATTGGTCTTGCTGGTATATTTACAAAAAAACAACAGAATAAATCCTTTATGATAATAATTTTTTGGTATTTTTCAGGTTTAGTCGCGCTGGCCTTATATAAACAGCACATATATGATCATTATTTTGCTTTTCTGTTTCCAGTGGTTTGTATCTTTTTTGGTTATCTTATTTCCAAATATAAATATTTTGGGTACATATTATTATTCACCATAGCTTGTTATTCAATTATTGAAAATCCTTTTCGATATCCAGCTAATCATCAACTAGCCACAGTCACTAAGATATCCGACCTGATTGTTGATAACTCAGAAGGTAAACAATTTAATTTTGCCCTTTTAGCTAAACAAAACTATGATCCCCCTTATCGTTATGTTTTAACCAATAAAAAAGCTAAAATTGTAAACTTGCCCAATATTTTAGCCGATCAATTATTTGTTGTTTGCGAACCATTTCAAATTGATTGTAATCCTATTAATAATCCAGAATGGTCTATTGCTGCCTTCGGTTGGGCCAAAATAGATCAACAATGGCAAGTCGATGGTATTAACATATACAAATTAGTCCACATTCAATAGCTTTTATTAGTTTAAAATAATATATGAAACAATCATTATCTATTGTTATTCCGTGTTACAACGAAGAAAACAATCTTAAAAGTGGTGTTCTGGATCAGGTCAACGATTTTCTTGTTAAACAAAATTTCAATTGGGAAGTCATAGTTTGTAACGACGAATCGACAGATAATAGCCTAAAACTGGTCAAAGACTTTGTTTCTAAACACCAAGGTTTTCAGGTATTAGATTTACCACACGGCGGCAAACCTTCTGCCGTATGGGGTGGCATTCAAAAGGCAAAATATCCTGTCGTCCTGTTTACTGACATGGATCAGTCGACTCCCTTAAAAGAATCACTAAAGCTTTTACCGTATTTTGATAAAGGTTACGATGTCGTCATCGGTTCTAGAGGTGCAGTTCGACAAGGAGCGACTCTAGTTAGAAAAATTATGGCTAAAACTTTTTTAACAGTTCGTCGACTCTTTATTTTACCGAAAATTATCGATACTCAATGTGGTTTTAAAGCTTTTAAGACTGATTTGGCCAAAAAGATTTTTCCCAATCTTCAATTTTTCAAAGATAAATCTGACAAAAAGGGTTGGCGAGTGTCTGCTTTTGATGTTGAGCTCTTGTTTATGGCTCAGAAATGGGGCTATAAAATAAAAGAAGTCCCAGTAAATTGGCAAGATGAAGATTTAAGTACAACCAAAGGCGACGATTCACTCAGATTCAAAAAGGAATCAAAACAAATGATACAAGAAATTTATCGTGTCAAGAAAAATGACCTCAAAGGATTGTATGACCAAAAAAAATAATCTTTTAACCAAGATATTGTTAAGTCTCTTTTTGGTAGTATTCTATTTCTTTAGTAGAATTCAAAATCTTACCTCAATCCCAGTTTTTTGTGATGAAGCAATCTATATTCGATGGGCACAAATTATCCAGTCTGAAGAAACACTTAGGTTTGTTCCCCAATCTGATGGTAAACAACCGCTCTTTATGTGGATTAATGCTGTCAGTTTAAAAATATTTTCTGATCCACTTGTGTCAGGTAGAATTATTTCTGTTTTTGCTGGTTTTGGAATCGCTATCTTAATCTCACTTATTACTATTGTTTTAAAGAATTATCAGGAAGAGGAAAAAGATATAATTGTTTTTTTGAAAAAAAATATTGTAAATAATTATTATTTATTTTTATTTGTCTATTCTGTATATTGCCTAACACCCTTTGCTTTTTTCTTTGATCGTCTAGCTTTAGCTGACAATTTGCTTTCATTTTTTGGAGCACTTTCGTTGTTATTATCTATCTTGCTATCTAAGTATCCAAGTTTAAACTTATCCATGTTTTTGGGTATATCTTTAGGTCTGGCCTGGATTACAAAATCACCAGCAATCTATTTTATAGTATTGTCTTTGTTTACGTTTTTTATCCTAAACATCAAAAAGATCAAGTTAATACTTTATCCAATAATTTCTTCACTAATTGCTTACTTGATCTACAACATACTTCGTCTTGGACCACAATTTTATCAAATCGCACTTAGGAACAAAGATTACGTTTGGACTATCTCTGAAGTTCTAAAACACCCCCTAGACCCATTAAAACCACATTTATTCAATGCTTTAGAAATATATCAACATTATATTTCTTGGCCACTCCTTATTATCCTGTTAATAGGACTATTTTTAATATTTTACAAAAAAAATATCGACAAAAAAAACAATTTAGGATATCTTATCGTCGCCTCGTGGTGGATATTACCTCTAATAGCCAATTCTGCTCTGGCTAAAGTATTTACCGCTAGATATATCTTATTTACTCTGCCACCAATGTTAATTTTAATATCTTTATCTTTATGGAATTTTTTCCTAATAATAAAAAATATATATCTAAAATTGATATTGTTTATACTAATATTTTATTTAAACATGAGTTTTATGGTTAAAATTTCAGTTTCTCCTTTTTATCAAAAATTACCATCTTCAGAAACAGGCTATCTGTCCGATTGGACATCGGGGTGGGGAATTAAAGAGTCATTTGATTACCTCAAACAAAAATCATTAAATTCAAACGTAATTGTTGGCACCGAGGGGTCGTTTGGTACTCTACCAAACGGTATTCAAATATATGCCAATAAGGTTAAACAATTGACAATTGTTGGCCAAGGATTGGGTTTTGCAACTGTTCCTGAAGGATTAATAAATGCTAAAGAATATGGTGACGATGTCTATTTACTAATAAACAAATCTAGATTTAATGTTGTTAGTTTAGAACAAGGTGGCCTAAACTTAATAAAATCCTTTGACAAACCAGATTCAGACAAACTATTACTTTACCAACTTCGATAAAAGCCTTGCTAAAATACATAGATGCAAAAATATTTTAATCACAAGTTTTTTTGGCCAATATTAACCATTTTGCTTACTCTTCCGGCGATATTTTTCCTACTTCGTCCAAACATTTATTACAATATGCACGATGACATGCAAATGATTCGTCAGCTTGAGATGGAAAAATGCCTAAAAGACGGACAAATTCCTTGTCGTTGGACTCCAGATCTAGGTTATGGTTATGGATATCCTTTATTTAATTTTTATCCACCAATGCCATACATTGTCGGACAATTATATCGTTCACTTGGTTTTTCTTTTACTGCTTCGATTAAAGCAACTGCCGCCACTCAAATAATATTATCTTCTCTTTTTATGTATCTATTAGTTACATCTATTTTTGGACCACTGGGTGGTTTTTTGTCTTCTCTCTTTTATACTTATGCACCCTATCATGCCTTAAATATATTCGTTCGTGGCGCTATGAATGAGGCCTGGGCCGCAGTCTTTTTCCCTCTGATATTTTACTTTTCTCGAAATCTTGTTTTAGATAAAAAAATAAAAAGCTTAGTGGGATTAAGCATTTCATTTGCTGGGCTATTATTATCACACAATCCCATGGCGCTTACATTCACTCCAATTCTGTTTGTTTGGGTCTTGTTCTGGTTTTTTAGTGAGTACAAAAGTCAATTTTGGCTTTTTCTCAAAAACAAATTAGAAATTATAATAAAATTATTAATTTCTGGGATATTAGCCATTGCTTTAGCTGCGTTTTATACGTTTCCAGTACTATTAGAAACTAAGTTGGTAAAAATCGACACCATGTTTCAAGGTTATTATCATTTTTCTGTTCATTTTGCTGGTCTTTATCAGCTTTTTATTAGTAATTTCTGGGGTGACGGAGCCTCAGTATGGGGTCCAAACGACGATATGTCTTTTATGATTGGATATCTTCATTGGATTATTCCGACAATTATTTTAATTTATATTTTATTTCTTTTTATTATTAAAAATAAAAAAAAGACCAACAACCTCGATTCAAAATATTTATTATTAACAATTACAATTTTACTAGGCTTTACAACGGTATTCATGACCCACAACAAATCTACTTTTTTGTGGTTAATGTTACCAATCATTCAAAAAATTCAATTTCCTTGGAGATTTTTAAATCATTCAGTGTTCTTGTTTTCCTTTAGTAGTGGTGGGTTGATTTTAATTTTAGAAAAAATATTTCCCAAAAAGAAAAAACTTTTTGTCTATGTTTTGGCAATAGCAGTTATTCTGTTAAATATTTCTTACTTTACTCCTATTCAATCTGGATCTATAACTGATGAACAAAAATTTTCTGGTAAAGCTTGGGTCAATCAAGTCACATCAGGAATATATGATTATCTTCCCAAGACTGCCCAAATTGCTCCACAAGGACCAGCAAAGGATTTTGTTGATGAAGTCGAACCAGAAAGTTTCTATACTGTTTCAAATGGCAAGAAAGGCAGTGACTGGATGTTTTTTGATCTTCATCTGAGCCGAGACTCTAAGGTTACCTTGGCTCAACTTGCTTTTCCAAAATTTGAGATAACCGACAACGATAATATTATTAAACCTGAAATCGAACCACATTTGGGTCGTTTAGTGATCAGTCTCCCAACTGGTGATCATCGAATTATGGTTAAGTTTGTTGATACCCCAATTAGAACAATTTCAAATTATGTTTCTTTAATTTCTTGGTTACTATTAATTTTGTTTTTTACCAAACCCCTATGGCGACAATTGATATACAAGAAATAAAACATAAAACAACCAAAAATGTATTATTTTTATCATTTAGAAACATTGGAATTCAGGCGGTTTCTACATTAGGTTTTTTTATATTAACCATTCTGCTGGGTACAGGTGAGGTTGGTTTATTTGCCATTGTTGCTGAGTCTGTTGGCATTTTAGGTTATTTTTCTGATATCGGTTTAGCTGGTGCTCTAATTCAAAAAAAAGATGAAGTTGAAAAAAAAGACTTACAAACCACCTTTGTTATCCAACAAGCCTTAGTTATTTTATCTTTAATAGTAATTTCATTTGTTTTTCAAAAATTAAGAGTTTCCAAGTTGTATGGACCAAAAGAAACCTGGATTTTTGTTTCATTATGTTTTTCTTTTTTTGCCGCCTCTCTTAAGACTATCCCGTCAGTTATGTTGGAAAGAAAGTTAAATTTTAAACTGATCTCAACTATCGATATTATAGAAAATATTAGTTTTTATTTTGTTGCTGTGGTATTTGCTTTGTGGGGTTTTGGAGCCTACTCTTATGCTATCGCTACTTTTGTTAGGAGTTTGTTAGGATTATTAATAATATATCGTTTTAGTCCTTGGCCTATAGGTTTTTCTTTTTCATATCCATCAGCAAAATCATTATTTAAATACGGTATTCCTTATCAACTAAATTCATTTATTTCTATGGCAAAAGACAAATTATCAAATATTTTTGTTGCCGGTTTGTTGGGAAGAGAAAATTTTGGCATATTATCTTGGGCTCAAAAAGGACCTAGAATTCCGTTAAGTTTTATGGATGCAATCATGAAGGTTACTTTTCCAACTTTTTCTCGACTTCAAGACGATCCTAAATATCTAAAAAAATCTTTAGAAAAAAGTATCTATTTTATTGCCTTGTTTGTCTTTCCTGCTTCGGCGGGTATTGCCCTAATTGCTCCAAGTTTAATAAATATAATTCCCAAGTACACCAAATGGCTCCCCGCAATTATCCCGTTATATTTTTATAGTTTAAACATTACAATTGCTTCTATAACTAGTCCCTTAACGAATGCTTTTAATGCTATTGGCAAAATAACCCTAACCACCAAGTTTATGGTTATGTGGACAGTTTTAACTTGGCTTTTATATCCCTACTTAACCATAAGGTATGGTTATATTGGAACATCAGTTGCCACTTTATTAGTAGGTTTAAGTTCAATCGTAGTCTGGATTGTTGCCAAAAAAATATTTGATATTAATGTTCTAAAAATAACCATTCACCCATTTTTAGGGTCTTTATTAATGATTTTGGTAGTTCTTACTTTTCAAAATTTTTCTTTTTCTCCATTAATTAATTTTATTGGTAGCTTATTAATTGGTTTGGTTGTATACGGTTTGTTTACAATAATAGTCTCTCGGCAACAAATCGCCTGGTTCTGGCAACAAATATTATGCTTCATACCTCAAAAACAAAAATAATTATCTTTTTGACTATATTATTTTCAAGTATTTTGCTTTCGGTTACCATGTTTAGGAGTGGTTTAAACTACGATTATGGAATAGGTTTTTGGGGTCCGAATGGTCACGATGGTATTTGGCACCTAAGTTTAATCAATCAGCTCAAACAAAATATCCCTCCTCGTAATCCAGTATTTGCTGGAGAAACACTGACCAATTATCATTGGGGGTTCGACTTGTTAGTCGCCTATATTTCCAAAATTACCCTTATAAATTCATCAATGTTATATTTTCAAATATTTCCGTTTGTATTATCTATTTTACTAGGCTATTTATCCTACAAACTAGCTTTTTTACTTACAAAAAATCACACTAGTTCAATATTATTTGTTATTTTAAATTATTTTGCTTCTTCTTTAGGGTGGATTGTTACTTTAATTAAATCAGGCCAAATTGGTGGTGAATCTCTTTTTTGGTCAATGCAATCTGCCTCAACCTTATTAAACCCACCTTATGCCTTATCTCTAATTATTTTATTATTCGGTTTAATTTTGTGGTTAAAACATTATCAAGAAGATTCTGTTTGGTGGGGAATCGTAATTGGGTCATTATTAAGTCTGTTAAGTTGCGTTAAGGTTTACTCAGCAGTTCTGATTGGTATAAGTCTGTCTTTCTATTGGTTAATAAGTTTAATCAAAACAAAAAAATTTTCAAAATTTAATTTTTCTATTTGTATGTCAATGGGGTTATTGTCTTTAATAATTCTAATTTTGCTTGGTGTCTTTAACAATGTTTCTTTATTAGAATTTAAACCGCTTTGGTTCACCCATTCTCTAATCGAATCTGTTGATAAATTTTATTGGCCTAGACTAGCATCATTTCGTTATAACCAAAATAATTTTTTCTTTAAAGTGATTGTCGAATTGTTTTTAATATTTTTGTTTTTTGTCGGTAATTTAGGGTTTAGGATTGTGGGTCTATTTAAGTATATTATTAAATATTTAGATAAAAAATATAAGGATTTTAATTTATTAATTTTACCTTTATTAGTTGTCTCATCCTTAATTCCCTTATTTTTTGTTCAAAAAGGAACTGCCTGGAATACTATTCAATTTTTTTACTATTTTACTTTTATAATAAATTTTTATTTTGCCCTATCGTTAACAAAAATCTTTAATAAATCCAAAATTATTGGCGTAATTTTAGTAATATTTACCTGTGTTGGCAGCTACGGTACCCTCAAGGACTATTTTGGCAATCCTCCTCCAAGTAATTTACCAACTTCAGAAATTAAGGCACTAAAATTTTTGAAAGATCAAGAAAATGGTTATGTATTAACATATCCATACGATAAATATAAAAAAAATAATAATTCAACTCCTATACCACTTTTTGCATACGAAACTACCGCATACGTATCTGCATATAGTCAAAAAAATGTGTATCTTGAAGACGAAATGAACTTAGATATCACTGGTTTCGATTGGAAAACAAGGCGAGACCAAGCCTTAAAATTTTTTACTACTAACGATAAGTTTTTCGGTAGGGGATTTTTGTTAAACAACAATATAAGATACATTTATTTATTAAAAAATCAAAACATTAACCTTTCTGAATCTGATATACAAATTGATAAAATATACGATTTTGATGATATAAAAATTTTTCTAGTGCGGAGATGATAAACTAAACATAATATATGAAATCCAAAACAAATATTTCAGTTGTAATCAATGTCCGTAACGAAGCTCAGCATTTAACGAAGTGTTTAAAATCAATCAAGGATATCGCCGATGAAATCATAATCGTCGACATGAAATCCACTGATAATAGTGTCGAAATAGCCAAATCATATGGTGCCAAAATATATTCATATCGACCAGCTAAATTTGTTGAACCAGCAAGAAATTTTGCATTATCTAAGGCAACAGGAAAATGGATTTTGCTTTTAGATCCTGACGAGTATCTCCAAAAAACACTCAAAAAAGAATTAAAAAACATCACTCTTCGAAACGATATTGATTTTGTAAAAATTCCACGACAAAATTTTATTTTTGGCAAATGGATTCGTCATGCAAATTGCTGGCCAGATTACTTAATTCGTTTTTTCAAAAAAGGTGCTGTAACTTGGCAAAAAGAAATTCATAGCCAACCAATAACCAAAGGGAATTGCTATACCTTACTTGATTCTGAAAAATTATCAATAAAACACAATAATTATCAAACTATAAATCAGTTCATAACTCGTGCTGTCCGTTATAGTAATATCCAAGCAGACGAACTCAACTCCAAAGATTATAAAGTAAAAACAAGTGATTTTGTCTTAAAACCAATTCAAGAATTTAATAGTCGATTTTATTTTTCTGAAGGCTACAAAGATGGAATTCACGGTTTAGTCTTTTGTTTACTACAAGCTTTTGCTATTGGTTTAATTTATATCAAACTATGGGAAAAACAAGGATCATCAGACAAACAGTTTTTAAAAGAGTCATTTGTTTCTGCCAGCCAAGAAGCAAATTTTGAATATGACCATTGGTTCGTAAAATATTTCCAAAAAGAATATTCGCCCAACATATTCAAAGTTATTTTGATAAAGTTTCGACACTGGATAAATTATCTAACCAAAAATTTTTAATCTATGATTAAAATTGCCATTGTGGTTTTAAATTGGAACCAACCCGTTCTAACTACCAATACTGTTGATTCTTTATTAAAAATAAATTCATCAAATTTTAAATATAAAATATTTTTAATTGATAATAATTCAACCGATAATTCGGTTACAGTTTTTAATAGTAAATATAAAGGTAATATATATATTAAACAAATTCAAACAGGCTCCAATCTTGGTTATGTTGGCAATAATGTTGGTATTAAAATATCTCTTAAAGAAAAATATGATTACACCTTACTAATCAACAACGATGTAATAGTTGATTCAAATTTTTTATTGGAGTTATTAAATGGTGCAAAATTGGGTTATGACCTCGTTGGTCCAAAAATCTATTTTGCCCCAGGTTATGAATATCATTCAGATTGGTATTCCAAAAATGAAGTTGGTAATGTTATTTGGTCTGCAGGTGGTCAAATGGATTGGAATAATATTTATGGAAGTAACATTGGAGTTGATCAAGTCGACAAAGGACAGTTTGATAGTAACAATGATAATATTGACTTTCTTACAGGCTGTTGTTTATTGATAAATAACAGAGTATTTAAAAAAATTGGCTTATTAGATGATAATTATTTTATGTATTTAGAAGATTTAGAATTTTGCCAAAGAGCCAAAAATTCTCAATATAAATTAGCTTATATTTTCAAATCAAAAATTTGGCATGTAAATTCTGGTTCATCAAAAAGTGGTGGAAATTTACATGATTATTTTATTACGCGTAATCGTTTATATTTTGGGATTAAGCATGCTTCACCAAAAACCAAGTTTGCTTTAGTAAGAGAGTCACTCAGGCAATTGTTTTCCTCAAAGTCATCTTTTTGGAAAAAAAGGGGAATAATTGATTTTTATATTCATAAATTAAACAAAGGCTCATGGCAATAATTCAAAAAAATATTTCTATAATTGTATTGGCTGGCAATGAAGAAAAAATGATTGTCGCTTGTTTAAATAGCTGCAAATGGGTAGAGGAGATAATTTTGGTAGCTGCCAATTCGAATGACAAAACTGTTACATTAGCCAAAAAAACAATTCCAAATATAAAAATAGTAAAAACTACCGATGAATACAACAAAAATTTTAGTAAGTGGCGAAATTTAGGTTTTAAGGCTGCCACCAAAAATTGGGTTTTGTATATTGATGCTGACGAAAGAATCACTCCTAAACTTAAATTTGAAATTATAAACTCAATTAACTCAAAAAATATTTATTCTCACTATGTCTTTCCTCGGGCAAACTTTTTTTTGGGACAAAGAGTAAAAAATGGTGGTACATATCCTGATTATGTTAAAAGATTATACAAAAAAGATAATTTTTCTGGATATAAAGGTGTTCTTCATGAGCAACCTGTCGTAACTGGTAAATTAGGCTACCTAAAGTCTGACCTTTTGCATTATACTCATCGAGAATTAAGCTCCATGGTCAACAAAACAATCGTCTGGAGTGATACTGAAGCACAGGCATTGTTCAAATCAGGTCATCCACCAATAGCCTGGTGGAGATTTATTAGGATGATTTTAACCAAACTCTATGAACGTTTGATAAAACAAAATATGTGGAAAGATGGTCAGGTTGGTATAGTCTCAGCCATTTTTGAAAGCTACAACACTTTTTTAATTTATGCTCGTCTCTGGGAGCTTCAACAGAAACAAAACCAAAAATTTTAAGGTATCATTAATCAATGATTAAAAGAGCAGCAATATACGATCCTTATTTAGACACTTTGGGTGGTGGTGAACGATATTGTTTGACCGTAGCCGAAATTTTATTAAAAAACAATTATCAAGTAGATTTATTTTGGTCAGGAGATAATACTTTAATTAATAAGGCCGAGGTACGTTTTTCTCTTGATCTTTCTAAACTTAACATCGTTTCAGATATTTATGAATTTAAAGCTAGAAATTTGTCTACTATAGAAGAAAATGAAAACCTTTTTCAAACTATCACAAATGTAGTTAATCCCGAAAAAATAAATTTTAAATTTAAAAAATTTTTTCAAAAAATTAATAATAATCGACAATATGATGTAATATTTTTTCTTAGTGATGGCAGTTTTCCTTTTTTATTTGGTAAAAAAAATTTTTTACACGTTCAAGTCCCCCTAATTAAAAATGAAAACAATTTAGATAATATTCTTAATAAATTTAAAAATAAATTTTACACAAATATTATTTGTAATTCTCAATTTACAGCTAAATTTCAAAATAAATTAACAAATAAAAAAGTTTTAGTACTTTATCCACCTGTCGATATTGACAAATTTGACTCTCACCAAGCTAAAGAAAATATCATTTTGTCAGTAGGCCGATTTGATAATATTCTCAATGCCAAAAAACAAGACATATTAATTGATGCTTTCAGATCACTAGTTGTTAGAGAAAAGATAAATAATTGGAAACTAATCCTTATGGGGGGAAGTCTCTCGGAACCAAAAAATAACTCATATTTGCAATATTTAGAAAAAAAAGCTGCCAATTTACCAATAGAATTTATTATTAATCCTCCTTTTGGTGTATTACAAAAACAATATGCTGTTTCAAAAATATATTGGCATGCGGCGGGTTTTGATGTTGATGAAAATATTCATCCCGAAAATACAGAACACTTTGGAATTACTGTTGTAGAGGCCATGGCATCAGGGCTTGTTCCTGTAGTTATTTCCAAGGGGGGAATTCCTGAAATCGTAGATAACGGTGTTAATGGTTACCTTTGGCAAACAATAGATGAATTAGTGACACGAACTAAAAACTTAATTCAAAATCCGGACACTCTTAAATTAATGTCCCAACAATCTATTTTAAATTGTCAGCAATTTTCAAAAAGTAATTTTGAAAAAAAATTGTTAAGCATTATCGGTTAATATGAAAATATCTGTTATCGTTACAAATTGGAATGGTAAAGAACTGCTCAAAAAAAATTTAGAAACAATAATAAAAAACAGTTCTCAAGCTGATGAAATTTTATTAGCCGATGATGCTTCAAGTGATGATAGTCTCAAATTTGCCAGGGCTCTTAAAGATAAATATTCCAAATTAAGAATAATTAGTCACAAAAAAAATTTAGGTTTTGGAGCAAATACTAACGACGCAATCAATCGAGCTAACGGCGACCTCGTTGTTATGTTAAACAACGATATTTATCCATATCCAAACTATCTCGTACCCTCATTAAAACATTTTAAGGATCCTAATGTTCTAGGTGTTGGATTTTCTGAAAAAGATCATGAAAATTGGGCAAAATTTATTTGGAAAGGTGGTTACCTTCAACACGAACCAGGAGTAACCGATATCAACAAAACCCATATCTCGGGTTGGGTATCTGGTGGTAGTTCAATCGTTCGTAAATCTTTGTTTCAAAAATTAGGTGGTTTTGATTCTGTTTATAAGCCTTTCTATTCAGAAGATTTAGATTTAGGTTATCGTGCTTGGAAATCTGGATATACCTTGTTGTGGGAACCAAAATGTATTGTTGAACATCATCATGAATCAACTATCTCTAAATTTTCAAAATCATTATTAAATTATGTCAAAGAACGGAATCGTCTTTTAAATACCTTGCGACTAATTGACGATCCTAAAATGTTACGTCAAAACAAAATTGCTCTAATTGGTCGTGTCTTAAGTGGCCCAAATTATATAAAAATTATTCGTGCCGCCAAAAAACAAATTAAAAAATCTTTACCACCGATTATTTTTTCAAAGCTAACAGATCAAGAAATATTTTCTAAATTTATTTGAAAATTCAATTTGTTTAATGATTTTTAAAAATAAAAAAATATCAGATTATGTTCCAGTAGCGTTTCTTGTTGTAATTGCTTTAATATTTTTTTATAAATTTTTTCTTTATAAATTTATTTCAATGCCAGCAGACATTACTGTTGGCATGTATTATCCCTGGATAGACCAAAAATGGTCTGGACTCACAACCAATGTACCAGTAAAAAATCCATTAATGTCAGATATCGTTTCAATTATTTATCAGTGGCGATTTTTAGTTATTAATTCATTCAAACAAGGAGAATTTCCTTTTTGGACCCATTCTTATCTTTCTGGTGTTCCGCTGTTCGCCAATTTTCAAAATTCATTGTTCAATATTACCAATTTACCTTTTTTAATTTTAAATAACAATGGATTTTCATGGACCATAATGGTTCTTTCCCAATTAATTATTTCATTATTAGCTACATTTTTTTGTCTTAGAACACTTAAATTTGAAAAACTTAGCTCTATTGTTGGCTCGATAGTATATTCATTTTCATTATTTAATCTAGTTTGGTTGGAGTATGGTATTCATACCTATGTCGCTGCCTTTTTACCTCTATTTGTTGTTTGTATTGAAAAATATTTTCAAAAAAAGCAACGTCGTTTTTTAATATATTTATCGTTTTTAATTGCTCTTCAGTTTTTTGGCGGCTACCCTCAATACTCAATTTTTTCCTTAATATTTATTTTTATCTATTTCCTGTTTATTTTTAGAAAAAATAATATTAAATCGTTTGGTTATTTTTCTTTATCAATAGTATTGGGATTATTATTGACGCTACCATTACTTCTCCCGGGATATGAATTAATAAAACGATCTATTAGGGATATAGACATTACTTCTCAAAGTCAAACCATGGGTTTTATCCCAGTTCAAAATTTATTAACCTTACCTATTCCTAATTACTGGGGAAATCCAGCAACAAGTGATTATTATGGACTTGATTACTACGACAACAACGCAATATTTCCAGGTTCAATAGCCCTTATTTCGCTTTTTTTAACAATATATTTATATATAAAACATAAAACTAGTAAAAAAATAAATTTTTTTATTTTAACTATTTTTTTGTGTATATTAATAATTTTTAAAAATCCTTTTTCATTATTTCTAAAAAATAATTTTGGGTTTATTTTTTCAGGTAATGGTATTTCTACGAGAATATTTTTGTTAGCTAATTTTTCATTTTCTGTTCTCAGTGCCTTTGTGTTTGATAATATTATTCACCAAAAATCAAAAAAAATATTTCCTTTGTTAGGCTTACTAATTTGGCAACTTTTAATATTTTTAAATTTATATTTTCAAAATAATCCCAACAAAATATCTTACAAAAATACCCTATATTCGTTTATTTTTTCACTCTTTATCGTAATAAGTATAGTTCTGTCTCAGTTACAAATAAAATTTAAAAAAGTATTTATTTATATAACTATATTTTTAGTAATATGTGAGTCATTTTATTATGGATTTAAATATTTACCTTTCTCTAAACAAGAATACTTATTTCCATCCACCCCAAGTATAAAATTCTTACAAGAAAATACAGGAAACTATCGAATTTCAACTACTAATACCATTCCAACCAATATGTGGGTTACGTATGGATTAGATTCCCCCGATGGCTATGACACAATGATGCCACTTTTAAATTATGAATATTATTCTTTAGTTCAAAACCAAGATTATAGTAAAACAGCCAATAGGGCAATCTATTACAACAATGAAAAATCTAGTCTTTACGATAATTTATCTATTAAATACAAACTTACACTGGGTAACGGAAACAGCCGTAATATTACCGATTTGAATAAAAAATTTATTAAGGTTTTTGGTGAAACAAACACAATTATTGAAAAAAACCAACATGTTCTAGATAAAATTAGGTTCGTCGAAAAAATAATTACTGCAAAAGACAAAATCGAATTCAAGAAAATCTATCAAGATATCGATTTTAGTAAAAATGTAGTTTTATACGATTATGTATCCAATGATATTGAAAATATAAACAATGGTTGTGTTTCTAAAGATACCAAAATATCTAATGTTGAATACAAAAATAATTCTATTAAGTTTAGTACGAATAATAATTGTACAAAACCTGTCTTTATTTCAAACAGTTTTTATCCAGGCTGGGAGGCTACTATTGATGGAAATACAACCGAAATATTTCAAGCCAATCATGCCTTTCAATCGGTAATTGTCCCACCTGGGTATCATCAAGTTGTCTTAAAATACACTCCAACAAACTTTAGAACATATTTGTATATCTCTATCGGTTGTGCCATCTCTTTAATTATATTTTTATTATATGACTACAAAAAAAAATAAAATTTCTATCATTATTCCAACCTGGAACACGAGTCAAATAACCAAAAAATGTGTAGACACAATTATTAAATATATTCCCAATTCAGAGATCATTGTTGTCGACAACGGTTCTATAGACGACACTTCAAGCGTATTTAAAAAACTAATATCTTCAAACCTAAAATATATTAAGCTTGATAAAAATTATGGTTTTGCAAATGCTAATAATATTGGTTTAAAATCGGCCACGTCAGAGTATGTCGTTTTTATGAATTCCGATATCGAACTAATTGATAAGAGTTTGATTGAAATGGTTAACTA
>CAYSTF010000001.1:28672-30073 GCA_964434125.1 uncultured Gammaproteobacteria bacterium | reverse complement strand
TTGGAAGTAACGGGATTAGATTTGGAAAAAATTATAAATTCTTGGGGAAATATATTACTAACAATAAAACCATTTAATCATTCGGTAGAGGCTTTTTTAAGAGCATCACGCCCAATAAAATATGTTAATAGAAAATTGATTTTAGAAGTGTTTTATCCGTTTCATAAAGACAGATTAGAAGAGCCTAAAAATAAAAAAATAGTTGAAGATGGTTTGTTTCGAGTTTTTGGGGTTGAGTTGGTATTTGAATGTATATTAGGTAAAAGTAGGAAAGCACCATTGATTATTCAAAATGATACTCCCGTGGAAAATGTTAGTGATCAGTTGTCCGACAAAAAAGTTGATAATAAAGATTTGTATGATGTAGCAAAAGATATATTCGGATGAATTTCTAAAATGTCTAATGTCTAATTTCTAAGATATAATAAGTTCAGATTATTTATTAAGAATATAATTATGTTTGATAAAGCAAAAATGTTAGCCCAGGCTTATAAATTGAAAAAGGCTGTTGAAGCTGAGATTGTTGAAATCGAAGAAAATGGAATTAAAATAAAAGTTAGTGGTGACCAAAAAATAAAGGATTTGTCTGTAAACGGAATGGAAAATAAAGTATTAGTCGAAGTAATTAATAAAGCTATGAAAAAATCTCAAGAAATGGCAGCAAAAAGAATGAAGGATATGGGTGGTCTGGAAGGTTTGTTTTAAAAATTTCTAATGTCTAATTTCTAATATCTAAAAAAAATGGCGGAATTCCCAAAAGGTGTAAAAAACTTAATAAATGCGTTTGAAAGATTGCCAGGTATTGGACCAAAGGGCGCAACAAGATTAGTTTTTTATTTATTAAACACTCCTAAGGTATATGTTGAAGACTTGGCGACGTGTCTTGTAAAAATAAAAACTGAAGTAAAAATTTGTAAAACGTGTTTTTCAGTAAGTGAACAAGATATTTGTTCAATATGTAGAGATTCTTCTAGAAACATTCGGCAAATATGTGTTGTAGAAAAAGCTATTGATGTCATGGTTATTGAAAATATGGGAGGGTATAAGGGTGTTTATCATGTATTAGGGGGAGTGATAAACCCTTTAGAGCACATTGGTCCAGATGATCTTAGAATCGATGAATTGATTCAAAAAATTAAGAGTCTGCTGTCAACTAGCGATAATCATGATGATTTTGAAATTATTCTGGCGACAAATCCTACCATGGAGGGGGAGGCGACTGCTTTGCATATCAAAAAAAGATTGGAGGGTTTAAAAATTAAAATATCTCGAATTGGTAGTGGTCTACCAATTGGGGCTGATTTGGAATATGCTGATCAGGCAACTTTAAGCAGGGCATTGGAGGGGAGAAAAGATATTTAGTATGAAGTCAATTGAATTAGTTGAAAAAAAACGAATATA
>CAYSTF010000001.1:0-28572 GCA_964434125.1 uncultured Gammaproteobacteria bacterium | reverse complement strand
AAATTGGGTTTATCAAATTGCTTTACTTGGAAGAAGAAACATCTAGAATGATAAAATAAATTAATATGGGAGATGACAAAATTTTAAAGGGTGTGGTAAAGGGGTTAGGCCATCTTGGTATTGAGACGGTTGAAAAAGCGACCGAAGAAGGTCAAAAAATAATTGAGACGATTATAACCGGGAAGGAACTTTTAGGATTAGAAAGAACAATGACTGATTCTCAGTTGGAGCAATTTAAAAAACAGGAAGAAATAAAAAGTCAGCAAGAAATAAGTAAACTAAGAGGAGAAGTGTCAGAGGAGGGTCAGGGTGGTAAAGAAAAAAAAGTAAAAGACAGGTCAAGAAACGTAGAGGAAGAAATGACTGAACTTAGGAGACAAAGAGAAAAACAAGAAGAAGAAAAAGAAAGGTATTATGAACAACAAAAGGAAAAACAAAGACAAGAAAGAGAAAAACAACAGTCTGAGTATTTTGATTTAACTGCAGAATCAACAAATCCGTCAAAACAAAAAAAGAGCAGGGGAAGTGCTTTTGCTAACAAAAGAAAACACAAACCAGATACTGATCAATTATCAGCAACCCAAGAGTTTAATAAGGGTGGTAAAATAGATTAAAATATCGTATGAACAAAATATTTTTGTACAACACTGCAACAAGAAAAAAAGAAGAATTTAAACCAGTGAAAGATGGGGAAGTGGGTATTTACTCTTGTGGTCCGACTGTTTATTGGAATCAACATATTGGCCATATGTATGCTTATACACAATGGGGAACATTGGTAAATTTTTTACGTTATGTTGGGTATAAAGTAAAATGGGTAATGAATTTGACTGATGTTGGACACCTAACTTCAGACGCTGATACTGGTGAGGACAAGATGGAAAAAGGAGCCAAAAGAGAGGGTTTGAGTCCTTGGGAAATTGCAAAAAAATATGAAAAGCAATTTATTGAAAGTTTAGAACTATTTAATATTCATTTTCCTGATGTGTTATGTCGGGCGACAGAACATATAGAAGATCAGATAGATTTAGCTAAAAAAATTGACAAAAATGGTTTTGCATATAGAACTAATACGGGATTGGTTTTTGATACCTCAAAGTTTACTGAGTATGCGAGTTTTGCTAATTTAAAGTTGAGCGAGATGGACTCGGGGGCAAGAGTAAAAGTTGATGAGGACAAGAAAAATGCTTGGGATTTTTTGTTATGGGTAACAAATCAACCAAACCATATAATGAAATGGAACTCTCCTTGGGGCGAGGGTTTTCCTGGTTGGCATCTAGAATGTACTGCGATGTCGACAAAGTATTTAGGTCAAACTTTTGATATCCATACAGGTGGGGTTGAACATATTGGTGTTCATCATACTAATGAAATAGCTCAAGGGTTTGGTGCTTTCGGACATCAAACGGCAAACTATTGGATGCACAATGCTTGGTTGATTTTAAAGGGTGGAGAAAAGATGAGTAAAAGTCTGGGAAATGGGTACACTGCCCAACAATTAGTTGAAATGGGGTATGATCCTTTGGCACACAAATATTTAGTTCTTACTTCTCACTATAGAAAAGGCTTGGAATTTTCACTAGAATCTTTAAAATCGTGTGAATTGGCATTATCCAAATTAAGGGGATTGTTAAATGAATGGCCCAATGGTGGCCAGGTAGATAAAGATTATAAAAATAAATTTATTGAATTATTGTCAAACGACTTATCTACCTCCGAGGCTTTGGCTCTAATATGGAAATTAACTAAAGACGAAAAAATTAAAAATGAAGACAAAAAAGCAACTATTCTGGATTTTGATATAGTATTAGGTCTAAAATTGGACCTAAAAAATCAAGAAGAATCAATTCCTGATAATATCCTAGATTTGGTTGAAAAAAGAAAACAAGCAAGAGAAAACAAAAACTGGGAAGAATCTGATAAATTAAGAAAAATGATTGAAGACAATGGTTATCTGGTTGAAGATTCGCAAAATTCCTGTAAAATAAGAAAAATAAAGTGATTGTTAAATCAATTATATTATGTTAATCTAATGAGTTCATGAAAGGAAACAAAAATCAATATCAAATAATCTTAGTTTTAAACCCTAAGATTGAAGACAAAGAAAATATCTTAAAAAAGATAACGACTTGGTTTGAAACAAAAAAAATCGAGTTTAATCAGACCCATTTAGGCTTAAAAGAATTGGCTTATGAGGTCGAAAAAAACAATAAAGGAGATTTTTGGTCTCTTGAGGTATCGTCAGAGTCTCCAATAAAATTAAAGGAATTTAATCTTTTATTAAACAGAGAAGCAAATATTATTAGATATTTAATATTAAAAGTTTAAGAAATATGGAGGGATCCCCGTAATGCGGGGTAGATAAATCATATGCCTAGTAGATGTCTTAATAGGGTAACTTTAATTGGTAATTTAACTCGTGACCCAGAGTTAAGGTACACTCCCGGTGGGATGGCTGTTGCATCATTTGGATTGGCCACTAATCGAGTTTGGGTAACTAAACAAGGAGAAAGGAAAGAGGACGCTCAGTTTCACAGAATAGTAGCTTGGAATAAGTTGGGTGAACTTTGTTCTCAATTATTGTCAAAAGGTCGAAGAGTTTATGTCGATGGCAGAATTCAATATCGAGAATTTATGGATGCCGAGAATAACAAAAAACAAATTTCTGAGATTGTTATTGACGACATGATTATTTTGGATAATAAGGGTAACAATAGTGAACATTCCGTTGTTGAGGGAGCTGATTTAGCTGTTGGTGAAGCCCCCACTGAGGCTACTCAAGACGTAGTTTCGGAATCTGGGAACATTGAAGATATTGTCATTCCAGACGACATTGATGCTGATCAGACACCAAAAAATACAGAAGAAGCAAAAAATGACGAAATGCCATTTTAATAATAACTATGATAAAAAAGAGCAAAAAAGACAATTTATTAATAGCAAAAAGAAAAGGTAAAGAGAGGGGCTGTTCTTTTTGTAAAACAAAAACAACTCCACGCTGGGAAGACTATGAAAAATATGGAGAATTTTTATCTCCTAGAGGCAGAATAATTGGTTCCCAGTTTAGTGGTAGCTGTGCTAAACACCAAAGAAAATTATCTTCAGCTATCAAACAAGCGAGACATTTGGCTTTGATGCCCTTTTTGACTAAGTAGATAAATTGCCCCCTTAGGACTATGTTTGGTTTTGAGGGGGTTTATTGGTTATAATTAAAAATAATGAAAACCAAGATTACCGCAAAATGGATTATTAAGTTTCCTAGTGACTCTGAAATTTTGGTTAAACCAGGGGATATAGTTCAGCAAGACCAAGTTGTAATAAGAACCAATTTAAGAAGGGTTGAATCTATTAATTTGTCAAATTTTTTTGGTAAGTTTAGTGATAAAAAGATTAAAGAAATAAATCAAAAGCTAGGTGGGGCGTGGGTAAATAGCGGGGAGTTAATGTGTTTAGCTGGAGGGTTATTTCCAAAGAAAATTTGTTTCCCTATGAGTGGTAATTTTTTAGAAATTGACGAGTTTGGATACTTAAAAATTGAGACAAAAGAAGATAAAAAAAAAGAAATCGCCGCTCCAGTACGGAGTATAGTTTCAAAAATTGATGATGACAGATTGGTCCTGGAATTTAAGGCTCGTGAGTATAAAGGAAAAGGGTTGGTAGCAGGGAAGTCTTGGGGGGAAAGCGATCTTAAATTAATCAATGATTCTAACGAATTAAATTCGAGTCTTAATAATAAAATACTATTTACCCAAAACCTAACTAATAGTTTTTTGTTAAAAGCTGAAGTCGTTGGTGTAGTTGGTGTGGTCACGGATACCGATGTAAAAGAGGATGACTTGATAACCGAATTGCCATTATTGAAATTAGACAAAAAATCATGGGAACAATTATTAAAATTCCAAGGATCGACTAAAAAGATATTAGTTAATTCTCGTCTTGAAAGATTATTATTAGTGTTAGAATAAATAATGCGTTTGAAAAATATTAGAAATTTGTTTTTGGGGTTAGCGGTATTAGCTGTGGTGTCGTTGGTTAGTTATAAGGTTGGTCAAGGAAATAAAATAATTCCTCCAAATTTGGGACAATTTGATTTATCTTTGATGTGGAAAGTAAAAGAAAAGTTGTCCGCTGATTTTTTGGAAAAAGATAATATTAATAATGAAAAAATGAGATATGGAGCAATCCAGGGGATGGTCGCAGCCCTAGATGATCCTTATACTGTTTTTTTACCACCTGAAGAAAATAAAAGTGCTAATGAGGATTTGGCTGGAGAGTTTGGCGGGGTTGGTATCTCTTTGGGATACAGTAAGGACGGGGTCTTGTCGGTTATGTCGCCTTTGTCACAAACTCCAGCAGACAAAGCGGGAATTAAGGCGGGTGATTTAATATTAAAAATAGTTGATGTAAAAAATAATGTTGACAGAGACACAAATGGGATTAGTTTAACCGAGGCGGTAAATTTAATTCGAGGAGATATCGGTACCGAAGTCACACTAACTATGTATAGAGAAACTAGCCAAAAAAGGTTTGAAGTAGTTTTAAAAAGGGATAATATTGAAGTTCCTGGGGTTGAATTAAAGTGGATAGAGATTAAAGATAAAAAAATCGCCTGGATAAAAATGTCTAAATTTAGTGAAGATTTATTTACAAAATGGAATGAGATTGTCGTAAAAATTAATAATGAAAAGAAAAATTTGGGTAATAGTTATGGCGGAATTATCCTTGATTTAAGAAACAACCCTGGTGGCTATTTGCAGGCGAGTGTTGTGGTTGCGTCTGATTTTATCAAAGAGGGGGTAATTGTTAAACAACAATCAACTAAAGGTATAACTGAAGTCTACAATGTTGAAAAAAACAGAGGAAATCTTTTGAATGACAAATTAGTTGTTTTGGTAAACGGGGGAAGCGCCTCGGCTTCTGAAATTTTAGCGGGGGCTTTACGTGATTATAGTCGAGCAAAATTAGTAGGAGTGAAAACTTTTGGAAAAGGAACTGTACAACAACCTGAGGATTTTAGCGATGGGAGCGGTTTACACTTAACCATAGCTAAATGGTTACTTCCTAGTGGTAAGAATATTCATAAAGAGGGGATAGTGCCAGATGTTGAAATAAAAGAGGCAACTGAATCGAGTGATAAAGATTTACAGCTTGAAAAAGCAAAAGAAGTGATCTTAGGTAATAATTAAATAGTTAGAATAAACTAATAATTTATTAATTATTAATTAATAGTGGTTTAAATAATATGAAAACACAAAAACTTAGATCATTATTATTGGTTTTAGTTTTAATTTTTATTTTGGTTGGTGGGGGTGTTGTGGTTGGTGTGTTAGTGAGTAAAAATTTTATTAAACCTAAAGTAGAGATACAAACTAGAACTGAAATTATTGATGAAGAGACAGTGGTAACTAGGGTGGTGGAAAAAGCAAATCAGAGTGTGGTGACAGTGGCTATTAGCAAAGATGTAAGTGATAATTCGATTGATTTATTTAGACAAATGTTTGGTTTCAAAGAAGAAAAAGTGTCAACGAAAAACATCGAAAGAGATATTGGAACTGGGTTTATTATTAGTGAAGATGGTTTGATTGTCACCAACAAACATGTGGTGTCCGATCTGTTGGCTAAATACAAAGTAGTGATAGGGAAAGACGAAACGGTTGATGTAGTTAATATTTACCGTGATCCAATAAATGATTTAGCGATTATTAAAGTAAATAAAACACAATTAAAGCCGGTAGAACTGGGCGATTCAGATAAATTAAAAGTTGGACAAACAGTAATCGCCATTGGGACTGCTTTGGGAGAGTTTAGGTCGACAGTAACAAAAGGAGTAATTTCTGGTCTTGGGAGAGGAATCACCGCTGGTGGATTTGGGGTGGTTACAGAAAAACTTGAAGACGTAATCCAGGTAGATGCAGCAATAAATTCAGGTAACTCTGGTGGACCTCTCTTTGATTCGTCAGGTAAGGTCATTGGGGTAAATGTAGCAATGTCACAAAATGGCCAAAATATTGGGTTTGCTTTACCAATAAATTTAGTTAAACAGTCGGTAGAAAATTTTAAAGTTACCGGTGAGTTTGATAGACCCTATTTAGGAATAAGCTATCAAATGATTTCTAAAGAGGCGGCATTATTAAACGATGTTCCTGCAGGAGCGTATGTCCAAGCAATATTGGAAAACAGCCCGGCACAAAAATCTGGTTTAAAGATAGGAGACATAATTACTGAAATTGATGGAAACAAACTAGTTGAAATGAAAGATATCTCTATCGTTTCGATTATTAACCAGAAAAAAATTGGTGAAACCTTAAAGATAAAATACTATCGTGATAAAAAAGAAGCTGAAATAAACATTATATTAGAAAAAAAGAACTAAAAGGCAGAAAAAATTGATTATAAATTAGATTTTGCTATACTGGTTTGTATGTCAGAAAGACTAGGTCTTGTTGGAATCATAATGCAGGATGTCGGTAAGGTTATGGATTTGGTAAAACAAAAAGAAACTGACCAGATGGGTATTGATCTAAAAAGAGAAGATGAAATTGGGGTTAGATTGTCGAATTTAAAAAAGTATAACAGAGGTGATCTGGTTTCCTTAGAGCTTTTAAGTTACACTTTGGATCGAGATCCAAGAGTGAGAGAGATAGCGCTTAAGGGGCTTCTTGATATGGATGGAAGTTATTCGAGTCCGTCTGTTGTTAAAAAAGTGATTGATAAGGGTATATTTATAGTTGAAAGTGAAGATGGGGGAGAGGCCGTGATGATTGCAAAAAGGTTATTACAAAATCATATTAATGATAGTGATTTTTCTTACCCAATTAGTAGAGCAATTAATGCCTCAATTGGTGCTTAGTTTTCAAGAGTCGTTAATTCTAACAAAATATCGTCAAGGTGCCCTTGCATTACTTCGTCAAGATTATTAAATGATTTGTCAATCCTATGATCTTTTATTTGATTTCGGGGATAATTATATGTACGAATTTTATCTGCCCTGGTAGATTGACTAATATTTGAGCGACCTCCGGCAACCTGAACAGCTCGTTTTTCTTCTTCTATTTGCCATAATTTATTTTGTAAAAGTTTTAGAGCAATTTCTCTATTTTTTTGTTGATAACGCTCAGTCCGAACATCAAAGGTCAATCCGGTCGGCTGGTGAACTAAGTGGACTGCGGTAGAAACTTTATTTACATTTTGACCACCATTACCACCGGCACGACAGGCAGTAATAACAACATCGTCCATACTAAAATTTACTTCCTTCGATTCAATTTGGGGCATAATAGCAATAGAGGCTGTAGATGTTTGGATTCGGCCTCTTTTTTCGGTAATTGGAATTCGCTGAACTCGGTGGGTACCAGCTTCATACTTAAGCTGATTATAAGAATCAAACCCTGAAATTTGAATAACATGATCGTCAATCTGGCTTACTTTCCAGCCGACTTTATTGGCGTATCGAATATACATATTCATTAGATCATTTGACCAAATAGTGGCCTCTTGACCACCAGGACCTGGGTAAAATTCCATAATGGCTATGTTGGGGTTTATTGTGGGCATTGTTTGGTTATTAATAAATAGTAATTAGTAAGTAGCAAAAATAAAAACCGCCAAATTGTTCAAAATTAAAGCGGTTTTTTATGATACTAGTTTGATTTTTTTGATTTTTTTTCTTTAGATTTAATATCTTTTGCTTCAGCGGTGGCTTTACCTTTGGCAACTTTTTCTTTAAATTTATCTATTCTTCCTTTAATATCAACAAATTTTTGTTGACCGGTAAAAAAGGGATGACATTTTGAGCAAACGTCAACTTCGATTTTTTCGATAGTTGAACCAGTGGTAAATTTGTTACCACAAGCACAACTAACTTGACAATCGCTGTAATATTTTGGATGAATTCCTTGTTTCATAAGGCTTATTATAACACATGAGGTCTGGTATTTTGTATCTGGTATTAGGTATTTTGTAAGTTAATTGTTTTTATAATTAACAGTTTTTACCAAATTGTTACTAAATTATTAAGGGTGATTTGACTCTAATTTAGGAAAGTTTTTGGGTTCTGATTCGGATTCCGCTACATCTGATTTTGGTTTATTTTTCCCTCGTATAGTATCTATAACAGATTGAAAGTGCTTTTCCCCAATTTGTTTTGATTCTTGATTGTACATATCTTTTAATTCTTTGATTTTTTGATCTCGTTGTTCATCTGTTAAAGATGGATCTTCAATTATATCCAGAATAGATTTTCCTAAATTTCTAAATTTTTCCAATATTTGTTGTTCAAATTCTTGTTCAAGATTGTCAACTTTTTTGGTGACTTCTCGCGAATCATTTTGACGTTCTATTTCTTCTGGTGTTAAGACTGTTCCTTTATCATCTATCTCAAATGATCTCCCTGTATTATTTCCAATCAGTCGGCCATTTTCGTCTACATGAGCTGGTTCAAATGTGTTATCAGGTATATATAGTGGGACAAAGTGTTCTTTGTGTAAAACGAAATTTCTCCCAGTACTCTCACTTAAAAACGTGCCATCAGGATTTGGAGTTAATATTCCACCACTCATCGGGTCTCTAAAAGGTATTATTTTTCCGCCTTCGGTAGATATATAATTATTACCAGTATATTCATCAAAATAAAGACCGTTTTCGTTTTTGGTTAGAGTAGCTTTATTGTCTGGGCTTATCGGTTTGACTACTGCTTGTTCTATACTTAAATTTTGTTCAGACATACCACATGTTATCTATTACAATAAATGTTGTCAATTATTGAGGTAAGATAAATTATGGATATATTAAAAATAAAGAAGGATAATTGGCTACTGGAAATTGATTTGAACGGGGGTAGAATTGTAAGTTTGATAAAAGAAAATAATAAAATATTGGGAACATATAACAGAATTGACGGAAAAATTGCTAATACCCATGTGTGTATTCCTAATTTTGCCAATGAGGGAGTAGAAAAATTTGGGTTTGTGTTTCATGGTCCATTTCGAAATAGTGAATGGAAATTGATAAATCAGAGTAAAAGTAAAATAAACATAAACTTGGAAATAGATGGATTGTCTGTAACTCAATCGTTTGAAATTAAAGATGGCTTTTGTCATAAAATATTGATAAGGAATGTATGTGATGAAAAAAAAAGAGTTCATGTGGCGGTACACAACTATTGGGATACAGAATTTGGTTGGAAAGGAATTAGGCTAAATGGTCATGATATTACGGGGGGTTTTATAGATAATCCAGAAATTAATTTAGAAAAAAATAATATACTTGAAATTCCTGGGAAAAATCGTCTTGTTTGGCAAATAAAAAATTTTAAAAAAGCTAAATTGTGGACTGGGGTGAAAGAGGAAAATGGAGAAAAATTATTTGATAACAAATATGTTTGTATTGAACCTGAGATGGAATATGAAGGGTTTGTCGAAACAAATGAAAGTTTGATTGAACCTAATAGAGGTATTGGAGTCGAACAAAAAATCTACTGACAATATTGAATAATTTTTACCGACTAAGAATTTTTTTTAAGGTTTTAAGGTCGGAGTCGGAGTTTCCTTTGAGGTTTTATTTCCAGATAAATTTAAAACAATTATTTTTGAGGTATAAAAAGTGTTTGCTAGCTTTAAGTCTGGTTTAATAATAGCAATAATTTTGTTGCCATTGACAATGGCTTGATTGTTAGCAATTGTTTTATTGTTAGTGTCGACAATTTTTGTTTTTGAGTCGGTTTTTAATTGGAACGGGTTATTTTTGTTATAGTTTGGTGTTAAAGTAAAAATTGATGCCTCTTTTGAGATATCGACAATTTGACCAGTAATTGTTTGATTGTCGTTAGCTATAGATTTTAATTCGGTGATTACAAGACGTTTACAATCTAAGATTTGGTTTTCTTTTAGGTAACCCATTGCCAGAACTTCTTGACCAACCTTGAAATTATCAAATTTTGTTTTTCTTCTATTTATATCAATATAAGTTGTCTGATCATTTACTTCAATAATTTGGGATTGGTTTTTAAAAGATAAAGTTATAGTGTTTTCTGAAATTTTAGTAATATTACCAAAATAAGACTTTGGTTTGTCGCTAATAATTGGAGTAGGGGTAATATTGTCGCTTACTATTTGTTTAACAATATCAACAATTTCTTTTGTTTTGTCGTCGGTGATTGGCGTTGGCTCAAGGGCCTTTATGGAATTTACAAAAAAAAGTGGTAGTAAAATAAATAAAAGAATTTTCATTATTTATATTTTAGCTGTTGAATAGGTAACATTTAATTCGGTATCTATTTGCTTGCCATCAACATCAATAGCACTAATTTTAATAATATTTAAACCACCTTGTAGTTTAATAGGAATATCAAAAGCCCCATTTTGGTCACTTTGTCCAATAAAATTTTCGGTTGCAGTATTAATGATTATTTGGCTATTGTTTGTGGTATTGCCAGCGATATTTATATTTTCTTTGAAAACTAAAAGATTGTCTTCGGGTGAAACTATAGTTAGTTTGTCGTTGGTTGTTTTGTCTATACCTGAATCTGAAGTATTGGTAACGGTCAGAGTAGGAATGGTAGTTGGTTGGCTAATAATTACAGGCACTTGAGTTTGGTTTTTTTGGTGTAAGGTAAGGTATCCGCCAGTAACACCAAAACCCAATAGGGCGCCAATAATAATTGCTAATAATAATTCTTTAATCATGGGATTATCTTTGATAATAACATAAAAGGATGTCTTTTGTGATAGAACAAATACATATTAGAGAAGCAGTAGTGAAGTACGATTGGGGAGATTTATGGAAAATATCTGAAAAATATTGTTTGGTTTGTAAATTGACTGTTTTCTGAGCTAGTTTTGGGGTGGTTTAAATGCTAGAATGGGTCTATATGGAAATAAAATTTTTGAATAAATCAACTATTTTTTTGAAAGGGAAAAAGGAAAATATTTTAATTGATCCAACTGAAAAAGAAATTATTGAAAACAAGAATACGTCAAGAATTATTGTGTATACTAATGGTGATTTTAACCAAATGAGTTTGACTAATGATGAAAAGATTATTATCCGAGGTGGTGGTGAATATGAAATTGGAGGGGTTGAAATAATTGGGATAAACGGTGAAGACGGTAACACGGTTTATAGAATTGTGATAGACAGTTTTATATTAGTTGTTTTAGGTAGGATAAACCAAGAATTAACCCCAAAAAGAATCGAAAAAATTGACTCAACCGACATTCTTTTGGCTCCAACTAAAATTGGAGACGGTTGTAGTTTTAAATTAGTTAAAGATTGGGCAAAAAAATGGGGAGCAAATTATTTAATACCAATTGAAGAGGACGATAAGTCTTTAGAAAAATTTCTCGATGAAGCTGATGAGGAAGGTCTAGAAAAAACCGATTCGTTAAAATTAGAAAAACAAGATGATTTACCTGATGGCTTAGAGATAAAATTATTGAAGAATAATTAAAATATGGAGGAAATTATCCGAATACCGCCTAATTCAGAAGAAGCCGAGTTGTGTGTTTTGGGCTCGATATTGATTGACAACGATGCTGTTTTGGCAGTTTCAGAATTTTTACGATCAGAACATTTTTACAATTCAAATTATGGCAAGATTTATCAATCGATGATGGATCTTTATGAAGAGAGGATGCCCCTTGATTTAATTACAGTTTCAGAAAAATTAAAAGAACAAAAACTGCTTAAAAAAGTTGGAGGGAAAAGCTTTTTGACTAAGTTGGCTGGAGAAGTGCCGACTGCGGCTAATGTTGAAAGCTATGGCAAAATAATTAAAGCCTTGTCTGCAAAAAGAGAATTAATATCAGCTGCGGGAAGGATTACGGAAAAGGCTTTTGATTCGACCTTACCAGCTGATCAATTGTTAGATGTTGCTGAACAAGAAATTTTTTCTTTATCTCAAAAACATTTAAAATCAGTTCCCACTTCATTGAAGGATGTTCTAACTGCTAGTTTTGATCGGCTTGATGAATTACAAAAACTAGGCACTGGTTTGAGAGGGGTACCAACTGGATTTAAGGGTTTGGATAGTATTCTGGCTGGCATGCAAGACAGTAACTTAATAATCTTGGCGGCTAGACCAGGGGTTGGTAAAACTGCCTTTGGACTAAATATTGCTCGATATGTTGCAGTAGAAAAAAAAATGCCGGTGTGTATGTTTTCGCTTGAAATGAGTAAAGAGGAGTTGGTTGACAGGTTGTTAGTGAGACAGGGAATGATTGATGCTTGGAAATTAAAAACCGGACAATTGTCTTCGGGCGATTTTGATTCTTTATCAGAAGCGATGGGGGTATTGGCTGACGCCCCTCTTTTTATTGATGATACTCCAGGCTTAACCGTCACTGAATTAAGGACTAAGGCTCGACGATTACAAGTTGACAAGGAAATAAAATTTATAGTGGTTGATTATTTACAATTGATGCACGGAAATACTAGGGATAATCGAGTTCAAGAGGTTTCGGAAATTTCTCAAGGGTTGAAAAATTTAGCTAGAGAGTTAAAAGTTCCAATATTGGCATTGGCTCAGTTATCAAGAGCGATGGAGGCAAGAGGTGGTAAACCGAGGCTATCTGATTTAAGAGAATCGGGGAGTATTGAGCAAGATGCTGATGTGGTGATGTTTTTGTATCGAGAAGATGAGGAAATTAGAGAAATGGTTACTTGCAGTATTGAAAAACACCGAAACGGTCCGACAAATAGTTTTAATTTGTATTTCAATGGTAAACAAGTTAGTTTCTTTGATATTGAGAAGAAGTAATATTTTAAGTGCCGAAGGAGGGAATCGAACCCCCATGATATTGCTACCACACGATTTTGAGTCGTGCGCGTCTGCCAGTTCCGCCACTTCGGCTGATTTAAATTTTTAAGTTTCTTTCTAAGAGTTCTTCTATTATCTCACGACCATAACCAGATTTTAAGTATTTTTCCATTTTTCTGGCCTCTAATCTAGAAGAGCATATCTCAACATGTATTAATGTAATAGGTAAGATGTTTTTTGTAGATAAACATTGACCTTGTTCATGTTGTTTAATTCTTTTTTCTATATTGTTTGTTAGTCCTTTATAGAAGGTTCCGGTTTTCAGACTTTTTAATACGTATACATAAAACATGTTTATATTGTGCGCGCCTGCCTGCCGGCAGGCAGGTCTGCCAGTTCCGCCACTTCGGCTCGGGAAAGTAGTTTATTATAACTTAATTATTACTTTTTAGCTGGTTAAATAATGATAAAATAAGTTATGAGTTTAGGAATATTTAGAGTCTTGGGGTTAATTATTTTTATGTATTTGTTATGGAGGGATTTGAGAGATGATTATGGCGATGATAAGGTAATAAATTATGCCTGGGTTGCCTTGTTGGGTTTTTTGTTTGGAGGAAGAATTGTATATGGGTTGGTAAATTGGGGTGTTTGGAATAACTCCTGGCTAGATTGGTTGTCGGTTTGGAATAAGCCGGGAACAAATTACTTGGGCAGCTATTTGGGATTAGTCTTAGTAACTTTGATGGTTGCAAATAAAAATCAGTGGAAGTTTTTATCTTTATTGGATGATATCGTAAAACCAACATTGATTTTTTCTAGCTTATTGATGGTTGATGAGTGGGTGAGGTCGGATTTTTATATAAGACCAATGCTTTTCTTGACTCTGTTGGTTGTTGATATTTTTTTTGTTAATTGGTTAAAAAAAAGATATCGTTCTTTTGCTTGGTATAAAAGTGGCAGAAAGGGTTTTGTCCTTTTATTTAATAACTTATTGTTCTTTTTGGCGGTAGTTATTGTTTTAATTATACTTAAAGATAATCGATTAAGTATAGTATTAGCTTCAATTATTAGTTTGATTTCGGGAGTAGGATTGTATATCCTAAAAAAAGTAAAATTATGAAACAAGAAAATCAAGAAAAATTTAAAATAAGTTTTCCTCAAAGGTTATTATCGCCAATTAGGCGTTTTTTAGAGGCTGAATTGTTAAAATCTAAACGAGCTAAGAAAAACTTAAAGAAGGCTGATCCCTTTTTGGATTCTAATAGAGTATTAGAAAATTCACTTGAAGAGGATTTGGACGAACAAATTGATCATTTTGAAACTGAAGTTAAAGCAAAATTTTTGAATAAAAGGATTGTACAACTAAGAAAGGCGCTAACTAGAATCAAAATCGGTAAATATGGGTTGTGTGAAAGTTGTGGAAAAATGATTGATACTGATAGGTTAGCAATTAATCCCTTGGCAACTACGTGTGTTAAATGTCAAAAAGAAAAAGAAGCTTAAAATAGTTGCAACTTTAGCTTTATTTTTAATAATAGAAGGATTTCATTGTTGGTTATCAACGTTAGGGGACGTTGTAAAAAATTATGGTGTTAGTTTTGGCGTTAAAGGTTGGTTTTTTGTTTTTCTAAATGTTTTTTTTGTTATTTTGTTAACAAAATATTGGTGGAAATATAATTATTTTGGACTTAACCTAATTGTAGTGGGGGGGTGGGTCAATGCTGTAGACAGACTATTTTTGGGTTATGTTAAAGATTATTGGAAATTAGGAATAATATATAATAATTTGGCAGATTGGATAATACAAATAGGGATTATAATATTTTTGTCTCAAATATGGATCAAAAGGTCAAAATAGTATTTGAAAATAAAGATTTTTTGGTAGTGGATAAACCTACAGGGATGACAACTACTAAAGAAAGAAAAAACGAAGAAGGGACACTTGAAGATTGGTTGATAGAATTCAAACAGAATGATTTACCAAGAAATGGAATTGTTCATCGGTTGGATAAAGGTACTTCGGGATTGGTATTAATCGCAAAAAACAATAAGTCGCTAATTTTTTTTAAACAACAATTTAAAAACAGACTAGTAAGTAAAAAATATTATTGTTTGGTTGGAGGTGAGACTTCGATGGATGGATCGATTGACTGGCCGATTGAAAGATCTAAGTTTGGTTTTGGAAAATTTGGGGTAAATGTTGATGGAAAAAACGCTTTAACGGAATTTACACTAATTGATAGATATGTAAGAAATAATAAAAAATATAGTTTGTTAGATATTAATCTTAAAACTGGAAGAACCCATCAAATTCGTGTTCATATGAGTCATTTGAGATGGCCTTTGGTCGGTGATAGTTTATATGGTGGGGAAGTTGATATTTTAAAAAGACCATTTTTACATTCACATGAATTGTCTATTGGCGATCCTAAAACAGGGGAAAGATTAAAATTTAATTCTCCGCTTGCAGAGGATTTGAAACAACATTTAAGTCTATATGAAAAACAATAATAAAATAATTTTAATATTTTTGGTGTTTGTATCTTTTTTGGGATTGACAATTTTTATTTTTTTAAAAAATAAAGAAATCCAGGGAAGTGATTTTAAACTAGGTATTTTGGCAGACGATGGTGTTGCTTTGGTATCAATTTCTAAAGAAAGAAAAATGATAAATGTCTTAAAAGTTGATCCGGAAGCAAAGGTGTGGATTCCTGGTGGTCTAAGCTGGTATCGTAATGTTGCATTAAAAAAAATTCTATACCAAGAGAAAAAGGTAGGGTTGTTAAGCGATATTATTTTTTTTAATTTCGGATACAAAGCAGATAAACTTTTATATTTAAATAAGACTGATGATTGGAAAAATGTGTATTGGTGGAAACTGATCTTTTATAATAATTTTTTGGTAAAAGAAGAATTGGTTAAAAAAGACATAGATTTGAGTGATGATTTTCTCGATGAGATAATTGTAAGAGATTTTGCCGAAACAAAAATTATCTATGAAGATGTTAAATTATCGATAATAAATACTACTGATGTCACTGGTTTAGCTTCTTTTATGTCTAAAAGGCTTGAACGACTTGGCTTTTCGGTTGTTTCAGTTGGTAATGATTTTAGCGACCAAAAGAAAAATTGTCAGATACGATATGGCAAGGAGGCCAGTACAACTTTTTCTTTGTCTATGATAAAGAAAATATTAAACTGTGATGTCCAACAAAATTTTGATTTAAATGGAAACGAGATTGAAATTTATTTTGATAGTAATTTTTCAAGAATGATAGAATATCCTAGTTACATGAAATAAATAATTTATGTCAGGACATTCTAAATGGAATAATATTAAAAATAGAAAAGGGGCTCAAGATAAAAAAAGAAGTGAGGCCTTTACTAAAATTTCAAAAAATATACTGACAGCAATTCGTTTGGGTGGTGGGTCTGGTGATCCAGATGTTAATGGAGTTTTGAAAGTGGCGATAGATAAAGCAAGAGAGGCCAATATGCCTAAGGAGAACATTGAGAGATTGTTGGCTCGATTTGAAGAAAGAAAAGATAATTTGGTGGCAGTAATTTTGGAGGGTTATGGTCCTTTTGGAGTGCCAGTCATAATTGAAGCCGAAACAGACAATAAGAACAGAATTTTGGGAGAAATAAAATTAATTTTTAAAAATTATGAAGGTGCGTTGGGTGAGACTAATTCTGTGATGTTCCAATTTGATAGGGTTGGTGAAGTGGAGTTTGAAAAGATTACCGAAGAAGACCAGCTAAATTTGATTGATTTTGGGGCAATTGACTTTGATGAAAATATTGCCATAGTGGAATCATCTTTGGTTAACGAATTTGTCAAAAAAACAGAACAATCGGGTCTTAGGGTGGTTAAATCAGAAGTAGTGTATCGAATCAAAAATCCAATCCAAATAAAAAATGAAAATGACTTTAATAAGATTATGGATTTTATTGAAGAATTAGAAGATAACGATGATGTTCTTGGGGTTTTTGCGGGTTTTGATTATAATTGATTATGCCTAAAAAAATTAGATATTTTATTTCCTCTTTGGTGGCATCAGTAGGGTTTTATTTGTTTGTTAATTTACCTTATTCTTCACATTATTACGGATTGTTGGTTGGGATTGTATTGGTGGCTTTTTGTTTTTGGTTTGGATTAGGAATCATCTTTAGCCAAAGTCTATATATAAGATTAATGTCAGTAGTTTTGCCTGTTGGTTTTTTTGTGGGGTTCGGATTGTTTGCTGCTCTATTACCACAAAATTTTTTGACAGTATTTTTAACTAGTTTATTTTTTGGGGTAATGGCTTATGTTACTTTTCTAGTAGAAAACTTATTTTTAGTAGCTATTGGAAACAGAACACCGCCTTTGTATAGGGCAGCGTTTACTGTTGGTTTTATGATTGTGTTGATAACCGCTTTTTTTTTGTTCGACAGTCTGTTTTCCTTTAAATTAATTTATTGGTTAAATACGATTTATGTGTTTTTAGTATCGGTAGTAATTTTTATGTATATTTTTTATAGTGTTACTATAGAGTTGGCAGATGATGGTAAGGAGAAAAACTTTTGGGCTTATGTTTTAATCCCATCATTTTTAATAGCTCAGCTTGGATTGGTTTTTTCTTTTTGGCCAGTTGGCATTTTTAAGGGATCAATTTATTTGGTGGCTTTTGTATATATTGTTGCTAGTTTAATTCAATTGGAATTAAGAAGTCGATTGTTTAAAAAAAATTGGATAACATTTATTTGGATTACTTTCTCTGTTGTTTTAGGAATATTAATGACCACTAGCTGGCGCTAGATTGTTTAAGATTGGACTGCCGTAATTGCGATTGTGGCAACAATATCATCAACACTGCAACCGCGGGAGAGATCGTTTACTGGTCGTGAAATCCCTTGTGATATCGGTCCATAGGCTTTAGCTCCTGATAATCTTTCAACTAATTTATAAGCAATATTTCCACTGTTTAAATCAGGGAAAATAAGGATATTGGCTTTACCACCAAGAGCGCTTTGAGGATTTTTTTGAAATGAAACTAGGGGACTAATGGCGGCGTCAGCTTGAATTTCTCCTTCGATAATTAAGTTAGGATGTTGCGATTTTACGATATTGGTTGCTTGTTTTACTATGTCAACGCTGGGTCCAGACCCACTATTGTCAGTCGAGTAAGACAGGAGGGCAACTCTGGGAGTGGACCCAACTAGAAGCTGAAAACTGGCAATCGATTGAGAGGTAATTTGGGCAAGAGTCTCACTATTTGGACTAATATTTAACCCACAATCGGCAAAGATCATTATTCCTTCTTGACCGATTTTTTGATTAGTAAATTCCATAACAAAAAAACTGGATACTATTTTTTGATTGGGGGCTGTTTTAAGTATTTGAAGTGCAGGCTTAAAAGTGTCATGAGTTGTACTGGCGGCGCCGGACACAAGTCCGTCTGCGAGGCCATTTTTTACCATCATAGTGCCAAAATAAATAGGTTGAGTTATTAGTTTTTGGGCATCTGACAAAGAAATCCCTTTTTCTTTCCGCAATTCAAATAGGTGCCGTGAAAGGGTTTTTTGGATTTCATTGTTATCATGGATATATTCGTTGGTTAGTAAGATTGGGTTGGCGATTTTTTGTTCTTTAACTATTTTGGCGGCTGATTGGATTCGAGGGTCATGGGTGTCGGCTAAAGCAATTCTTTTTGGGTTAGACTTAGCTTTTATAAATATTTGTTTAATGATTTCATTCATAAAGACAATTATATATTAAATATAAGTCCTAAAATAGGGTATAATCAAAGACAAAATAATGAAAGATAATACCAAAAATACCCTCAAATATTATTGGGCGGCGATGATTAACCACAAAGTAACTGGATGGATTCTGGCTTTGGGGGTGGTTTTTGGGGCGATTTTAGATTCGATTGTTCCGATATTGTCAAAAAATTTTTTTAATGTTTTGTATGATGGGGGAGTAAAAGATAGGGTTTTGACGAGGTTAATGCAAATATTAGTGTTTATAGCGATAATTAAGTTTATTCGTTGGCTATTGTGGAGAATCGCATCTTTCACTATCAATTTTTTTGAATCAAAATCGATGGTTGATTTGAGTCGACAATGTTTTGATTATTTACAAAAACATTCTTTTTCGTATTTTTCAAATAATTTTCCTGGATCAATTGTCAAAAAACATAAAAGTTTTATTAATACTTTTGAGTTTCTAGTTGATCAATTGTTTTTTGAAATCATCCCCGGAATTGTAAGTGTAATAGTAATGATTTTTGTCTTAGCCAAAGTAAATATATTTTTAGGGTGGGGGATGTTTGGCTGGATGGTTGTATTTCTGTTAATTAATTGGTGGTTTACCAAATACAAACTTAAATTTGACATCCAGAGAAGTGAAGCGGAAACGGCAACAAGCGGACTATTATCTGACACAATAAGTAATAATATTAATATAAAATTGTTTAATGGGTATATTTATGAAAGCGATACGTATGGTAATTTGTCTTTGAACTTGCACAAAATACGAAAGTTTACTTGGGATATGGGAGCTATTTTTTATGGAGTTCAATCTTTTTTGATGTTGGTTCTTGAGGTGTTGATTTTGTATTTTTCTGTTAGATTGTGGCAAAAAGACATGCTCACCGTGGGTGATTTTGTATTGATTCAGTCATATCTATTTTCGGCAGTGATGTTGGTGTGGGATTTTGGTCGAATAATGATGAAGATATATGAACGTTTGGCTGATGCTGAAGAAATGACAGTAATTTTAAAACTTCCTCATCAAATAGTTGACTCTAATAACGCCAAAAAACTGAGGGTAAAGCGTGGTGAAATACGATTTGAAAACGTGAGCTTTAAATATGAAGATAGTCAAGATGTGGTAAAAAATTTAAATTTAACTATAAATCCCGGGCAAACAGTTGCCTTGGTGGGGCTATCGGGATCGGGTAAGTCGACTATAACAAAATTGTTGCTTAGGCTTTACGATGTTACTGGTGGAAGAATTTTGGTAGATGGTAATGATATTATCAGTGTTACTCAGGACAGTTTAAGGAATAATATTAGCTTAGTACCACAAGATCCGATATTATTTCATCGAAGTCTGATGGAAAATATTCGCTACGGTAAGGTTGATGCCTCTGATGAGGAAGTTATAAGGGCAGCAAAACTGGCGTATTGTGATGAATTTATATCCAAATTAAAAGATGGTTACAATTCTACGGTTGGTGATAGGGGAATAAAATTGTCTGGTGGGGAGAGACAACGGGTGGCAATTGCTAGGGCAATATTAAAGAATTCGCCCATATTAGTCTTGGATGAGGCAACTTCAAGTTTGGATTCTGAATCGGAGAAGTATATTCAAAAATCATTAACAAATTTGATGAAAAACAAAACAGTCCTAATAATCGCTCACAGACTGTCAACAATTAAAAGAGCAGACAGGATAATAGTTTTATCTAAAAGAAAAATTGTTGAGGATGGAACTCATAGCGAATTAATCAATAACAAAAAAGGGATTTATCGTAAGCTTTGGGGTATACAAGTCGGTGGATTTATTAAGTAAGTAGTAAGGTTTCTCCCTTAATAGGTAAATAGGTAATAAAAATTATAATAAATAGGGAAGTGAGGGGTAGTTGGCGTAGTGCTTTCAAAACAGCCTAAAGTATTTATATATAAATTGACAGTATTAAACCTAATAAAGTTAATTTTGAAGCTAAATTAATTGGATTTAAGTATAAAAAAAAAGACTTAGGGCTTGGTGAGGGAGGGGAGAGTCCTATAATATACATCCTATAATAGTTTTCACGATATATCCTATAATTTTCACGGTCCAAAATAATGATATACATTGATATAGTCTCTGTGGATAAGTTTAGCTTCGTAGACTATATCAAAGTGTACACAGGGAGAAGGACTGGAAGAGAAGGATAGGGGTTGATTTAATTAATTATTTCTAATTACCAATTTCTAATGGAGATTAAATTAGGTTGATAGAAAATTAAAATATAACGATATCTCCCTAGTGGTAGGTAAGTTAAAATATAGAGTCGCACAATGTATCTTTTACGACGTATGTTACTTTTTGAACAGAGGGGGGGAGACATTTGGATGTTTTTATAAATATTGTATTTTCTCTTTTATATTAAGTCTTTGGTTTTTTATATTTTTTGAATATTAAATAAATTTCGATATTTCTCTTCTTTGTCTTGACTGCCTAATATTTTTTATTAGGCATATTTTTTGGGCCTTGACTCCCCTATGATAGTCTGTCTCCCCTGACAAAGGTTTAATAGTTGGCCGGATAAGTTATTTTTTATAAAAAATGATAAATATGCCATAAAATAGGTATAAAATGTATATGACGTCACTAAATGCCCTAGAAATGATTTTAATATTATTTGCGAATATTGTATCGTCTATTTTGAGTTAATTTATCTAAGTATTAAGTGGTAATATGGAAATATGGATAATGATTTACAATTGTTAAAAAGAAGGTTTTTGGAACATTTAGAAATTGAGAAAAACTGTTCGAAATTAACTATTAGAAATTACGAACATTATTTAAGCATTTTTATAAAATATCTAATTGATCATGGAAAAACAAATCCAACCACAGAAGATGTTAATTCTGAAACAGTAAGAAATTTTAGATTATTTTTGTCTAGGCAAAAAGGAACTAAGGGAGAGATGAAGTTGGTCACACAGGGGTATTATGTAATTTCAATAAGATCGTTTCTCAAGTGGTTGATAAAAAACGACATGAAAGTGTTGCAGCCAGAAAAACTTGACGTACCTAAGAATAGAGATCATTCATTAAAGTTTTTAGATGGCCAACAAATTGAAAGACTTTTAAATCAGCCATTAAATTCTGCAAAAACTGGATTTCGGGATAGGGCTATTTTAGAGTTGTTGTTTTCGACGGGGTTACGGGTTTCAGAGTTAGTGTCCCTTGACCGAGAACAAATAAATCTAAACACTAGGGAATTTGGGGTAATTGGAAAAGGGGGGAGGTCAAGAATAGTTTTTATTTCCCACCAGGCGGCTAGTTGGGTAGATAAATATATAAAATCACGATTAGACAAATATAAACCGCTTTTTATAAGAAGTCTTAAGCCAAATGAAATTGTATTAGAAGAAGAAAAAGTTAGACTTACCGCCAGATCGATTCAAAGAATGGTTAAAAAATATGTTCGTCAGGCAAATTTACCCGTGGCGGCAACTCCTCATACTATTCGCCATTCAATGGCAACTGACTTGTTGTTAAATGGTGCAGACATTAGATCGGTACAGGAAATTTTGGGTCACAAAAATATTGCTACAACCCAAATTTATACTCATGTGACTAATGCTAGATTGCGAGAAATTCACGAAAAATATCACAGTGGAAATAAATAAGTCACCTCTCCCCTTCTAGATTTATAAAAAAAACCACATTGTCCTATAGTAGGGGTAATTTAACAAGTAAATCATAGTAAACAATGATTTACTACTATTGTAAGTATCAATAAGTATATTTTGTCCTATTTTAGGGATAAACTAGATTTTACTGACTTGTTAGCAATAGTATTGTATGTTTGCTAATTTGTACTTATTAATTACACATTTCCTATAATGTCTTTGTTTGTGTTGATGGTTTTTGTTTTTTAGGTTCTAGCGGTGATTCAACACGATCTGATGTTTCAGTATTTTTTTGCAAAATGGTCATAGCGTTAAGTTTATCGTCGGTTGATTTAAAACGCATCAATATTACTCCTTTTGTGTTTCTTTTGAGAGTGGGAATATTCTTTAGTGGAAGCTTGATAGTGACTGCTTTTTTTGAAACTAAAATCACTTGATCATCATTTTCTGAAACTACTTGAGCTGCAGCAATGTTTCCGGTTTTGGGTGTAAGATTGGCAACTTTTACCCCAATTCCGCCTCGTTTTTGGATTGGATATAAATAAACATCGGTCCTTTTACCAACTCCATTTTCGGTTACACCTAGTAAATGACGAAAGGACTTTGTGTTAGTTTTGTCCTTTGCTTTTTCTATAGTTGAAGGGATTACATCCATACTAACCAAATAATCATTTTCTTTTAATAAAATACCCCTAACGCCTCGTGTGTGTCGACCCATAGCTCGAGCATCCGATTCGTTGAAACGAATACACTTCCCATTTTTGGTAACTAAAAATATTTGGTTTTCTCCGTTAGTAAGTTTTGCCCAAGTTAGTTGGTCGTTTGAGTCTAGCTTAATTGCAGCTAAGCCTGTTTGCCGAATATTTTTGAATTTATCAATTGAGGTTTTTTTGATAACTCCCTTTTTGGTGGCTAATAGAATATATTTTGACGTACTTTCTTTGTTAATTGGGAGAACGGTGTGGACAATTTCTCCCTGAAGAATGTTTATTAAGTTAATTATGGCCTGACCTTTGGCTTGCCGAGTCCCCTCTTGAATATCCCAAACTTTGGTTTTGAAGACTCGTCCTTTGTTGGTAAAAAATAACAAATCATCGTGAGTATCAACTGACAACATACATTCGATTTCATCCTCAAGTTTGGTGGTCATGCCAACAACACCTATTCCTCCTCGTTTTTGAGTGTGATAAGTATCTTTTGGAACTCGTTTGATGTATCCGGTTTTTGTAAGTGCTACCAAAACAGCTTCGTTGGGGACAAGATCTTCTTCACTAAAATCTTCTAACCCTCGGACATATATCTTTGTTCTACGAGAATCGCCGTATTTTTCTGATATTTCTTTATTTTCTGATTTTAGGACATTGATCATTTCTGATGATTTAGTCAAAATTGAGGTTAGGTAGTTAATTGTGCTTTGGACTTGGTTAAATTCGTCATCTAACTTTTGGCGTTCAAGTCCGGAAAGTTTGCGAAGTTGCATATCTAAAATGGCTTGAGCTTGAAGATCGGTAAATTCAAATTTTTCCATTAGACGAGTTTTTGCATCTTCGTCTGGTTTGGTTGATCGGATAGTTTTGATTACTTCATCGATAAAATCTAGGGCTTTCTTGAGACCTTCTAAAATGTGAGCTCGCATCATGGCGCCTTTTAGATCAAAAACTGTGCGGCGACGAATAATGTTTTCTCGATGACGTAAGAATAATAGTAACATTTGGCGTAAATTTAGGGTTTGAGGGACTCCATTGACCAATGCTAAGATGTTTGCCGAGTAAGACGATTGGAGGGCGGTATATTTATAAAGTTTGTTTAGAATTGATTTGGGTTTACCATTTTTTTTAATTTCAACAACAACACGAATACCGTGCCTGTCGGATTCATCGCGAAGATCGGAAATTCCAATAATTTTTTTATCATGAACTAAATCGGCAATTTTTTTGACAAATTCAGCTTTGTTGACCTGATAAGGTAGTTCGGTAATAATAATCCTAATTTTGCCAGATTTTGTTTCTTCAATATTAGTTTTACCTCGAACAGCAAATTTTCCTCGACCAGTATTGTACATTTCTAAAATTCCGGTTTTACCGTATATTTCACCATAGGTAGGAAAATCTGGGCCTTGGATAACTTTTGTCAACTCGTCAATTGTAGCGTTGGTTTCAAAATTATATTTTTGTTTTTCTATTTCATATACTGGACGAAGAACTAGTTCTTGAGTGTTTTTAGGTGCTGAAAGGAGATTGTTAATTTCAATTTCTGGTTCAATAATTTCTAGATTACTTTTGTCCAAAATAATATCAATTGCGCTACATAGTTCTTTTAGGTTGTGTGGTGGAATTCGAGTGGCCATGCCGACAGCAATACCGTCGGCTCCGTTCATCAAAAGATTGGGTATTCGAGATGGTAAAACAGTTGGTTCTTGGATAGTAGCGTCAAAATTGTCCATCATATCAACTGTTTCTTTGTTGATATCAACAATCATTTCTTGAGAAATTTTGTCCATTTTGACTTCGGTGTAACGCATTGCGGCTGGAGGATCACCATCGATTGAACCAAAATTTCCTTGACCTTTTACCAAAGGATAACGTAGAGAAAAATCCTGAGCCAAACGAACCAAGGCTCCATAAACTGACGAGTCGCCATGAGGATGATATTTACCCAATACCTCACCAACAACTTTGGCTGATTTAGTATTTCTGCCGCTACCAAGACCCATCTGATCCATGGCATAAATGATTCGACGATGAACTGGTTTAAGACCGTCTCTGACATCAGGTAAAGCCCGAGAAACGATAACTGACATGGCGTAGTCTAAATATGACCTTTCCATCTCAGGAACAATATCAATATCAATGACTTGACCAATATTGGTATTTGTTCTGACAACGTCGGTGACAATTTTATTTTTTTCTTCAGCCATAAATCAATCTCTCTTTATTTCTCTCTTTGACAAGAGAGAACATTGTTTTTGGTAATTTTTAATATTTTTTTAAGTTTCATATGTTTAGATATCAAGTTTGGCAAGGTGAGCATGGGTTTGAATAAATTTTTTTCGAGGTGGAACATCTTCACTCATGAGGACACGAAAAACTTCATCTGCTTTGACAGCGTCATTGACCGTAACTCTTTTGAGTACTCGAGTAACTGGATTCATAGTTGTGTCCCAAAGTTGTTGAGGATTCATTTCACCCAAACCTTTGTTGCGTTGGACATCATAAGATTTGGATGTGTCGACTTTTTTCATGTATTCTTCTTTTTCTTCTTCAGTGTAAACATATTTTACTTCTTTACCCTGTTTAATTTTAAAAAGCGGAGGCATAGCAATGTAGACATAGCCACTTTCGATAAGGTTGGGTAAATGCCGATACATAAAAGTGAGTAAAAGGGTGGCGATGTGGGAACCATCAACATCAGCATCTGACATAAGAATAATCCGATGGTAACGTAGTTTTTCAAAGTTCATCGTCTCCCCTATCCCCATACCCAGAGCAATAATCAAGTCTTTTAATTTGTCGGAGCCAACTACTTTGTCTATTCGCATTCCTTCAGTGTTTAGGGCTTTTCCCCATAGTGGTAAAATTGCTTGAAATTTGCGATCTCTTCCTTGTTTGGCGCTACCACCGGCAGAATCTCCCTCAACGATATATATTTCTGACTCAGCAGGATCGCGAGATTGACAGTCTGCTAATTTTCCAGGTAACCCCAAGGACTCAAAAGCCCCCTTGCGCATAATGGCATCTTTGGCGGCGCGGGCTGCTTTGCGAATTTGAATGGCCAAAATTGACTTACCAACAATAGTTTTGGCGACATCGGGATGTTCTTCAAAATAAATTTCAAGTTCTTCTTTAACAATTTTGTTAACAATGGGTTGAACTTCACTATTTCCTAATTTTCCTTTAGTTTGACCTTCAAATTGGAGGTTTTTTGAGCCCATTTTAATGGAAATTACGGCGGTTAGGCCTTCGCGAACATCATCTCCAGTGATAGTATCGTCTTTTGCTTTAAGTAATTCTTTTTTGACAGCATAATCTTTTATTACTTTGGTTAAACCAATTTTAAAACCAGTTAAGTGAGTTCCACCTTCATGGGTGTTGATGATGTTGACAAAAGATGGAGTGTTTTCTTGGAAAGAGTCGTTGTATTGAAGAGCGATTTCTACATCAACATATTCTTCGTTTCTTTTTAATAAAATCGGTTGATGCAGGACAACTTTATTTTTATTTAGCTCTCGGAGTAACGATAATATTCCCCCTTCAAAGTAGTAATGGTGTTGGCTGTTGTTTCTTTCATCATAAAAATGAAAATAAATTTTTGAGGTAAGATAGGCCCTGTCTTTTAGAGATTTAATAATTACTTTTGAATCGAATTCTTGAGTTTCTTTAAAAATCTGGGGATCAGGATAAAAGGTGACGGTTGTACCGCTCACTTGAGGCGGAAGGATTGTTTTAAGACGGTCTATTTTGGTCTCTTTGATCTCGGCTAATTTTGTTTTTAGGCTTCCACGAGAAAATTCGATAAAATTAATTTTATTGTCTCGGCGAATTTCGATTTGGTAGAGACTAGAAAGTGCATTGACACAGGCAGCTCCAACTCCGTGAAGACCACCAGAAACTTTGTAGGCTGATCCTTCAAATTTTCCCCCAGAATGGAGAGTGGTCATAATTACTTCTACGGCCGGTTTTTTATATTTGGGCATGATGTCGATAGGAATTCCCCGACCGTCATCTGAGACAGTAGCAGAATTATCAGGATGAATGATTACCCAGATATTTTTAGCAAAACCTGCTAGGGCTTCATCAATACAATTGTCAATAATTTCTGTAAGACAGTGGTGTAGACCGTGAGTGTCGGTTGAACCGATATACATGGCTGGGCGTTTTCTGACCGGTTCTAAGCCTTCTAGTACGACTATTTGTTGGCCTGTATATTCTTGAGAGGGTGCCATATGATAATAGTTTCAAAAATCTAATTTCTAAGTCCTAATTTATAAAAATTTAAAAAAAATAATTATTTATACTTAATTTAGGAACAGATTCATTCTAACAGAGCCTAAATAGCTTTACAATAAGCAAATTATGTGGAATTACAGGGATTATTTGTCTTAATTTAAATTAAAATTTTTAGACAATTTTTGGTAAAAATATTACCTAATTTTCGGGCAATATTTTTGAAAGAATATCGTACCCAATTATTGCAGTTGCAACTAAAACGTTTAACGAAACATTTATCCCATACATAGGGATTTCAACTATTTGATCGACCATTTTTAAAGCTTGGGGAGAAACACCGTTAGATTCACTACCAGCGATTAGAGCGATAGGGGTAGTATATGTAGCCTTTTTATAATTGACACTGGTTTTGTCTTGCTCACAGGCGATTATTTGATACTTTTGTGATTTTAGGTGTTGGAGACATTCAACAGTTGAGTCGAATTGCTCCCAAGGTATCCATTTCCAGGTGCCAATTGATGAACGGTGTATTTTTATGTTTGGTGGAGTGACAATGGGACCACAAAGATAAATTTTTTGGGCACCAAGAGCATCGGCTAACCTAAAAAAAGAGCCAATATTGTAGGTGTCTAAGACGTTGTCTAAAACTAAAACTAAAGGGTTACGTTTGATTTCGGTTTGTAATTTTTTGGCATCCACTTCCCTACTCTTTCGAATTTGATGTGAATTTAATCTCATAAGAAAAACAAAAAAGAAATAAAATTAACATTTTTTCGGATCTGGTGTGCATTGGGTTTCATATGAAAGATAAAAAAGAAATAAAATTAAAATTTTTTCTGATTTGGTGTGAATTGAGTTTCATATGAAAGATAATAAAGAAATAAAATTAAAATTTTTTCGGATCTGATGTGAATTGAGTTTCACTAGATTAAAAAAATAAATTATTTTCATTAGATGTGAATTTGCTTTACAAGATTTTATGTAAGCTAAAAAATATTTTTTATCTTTAAGGCAAATTAATTATTTTGTGATGATGGTATTTTACCAAACAAAAACCCCTCCTTTTAATTTGGGAGGGGTTTTGAGTTTTAAAATGAATTAGCATCCGCCTTGAGCGGCACCTTGAACTTGACCATTTTCGTTTTTAGGCATTTCAAGTACTGTTTTACATTGCTTTGGAGCTTTGTTAAACGAGGCACAAATGGCTTCTTTGATAGCTTCTGAAGTTCGGTATTGGTCTTGAGTAAAGACTTTTTTACCAATTTTTAGACTACCTTTGTTGTCAGAAGTGTAGGCGGCTTCTGGTGGGAAATCCGCGTTATTAATTTTTAAAGTTGGAGAACCTTGAACTTTATACTGAGTGGTTAGAGCAATTTCTTTGTCGATTAACTCAGCTGCTTGAGTGTTGAAGCACTCAGTAATTTTGTTGGTATCAAATCCAGCCTTTTTGGCTTGTTCTTCCCAACAAGTATCAGC